>PEAL01000430.1 GCA_002753725.1 Deltaproteobacteria bacterium | reverse complement strand
GTCCATTTTCAGAAAACTGATGTTCTGAACTATTATGCTGTCTGCGGTATGCCTCAATAATGCCGTTGGATTTGAGCTGTTGCAGGTCAATATCCAGCAATGTCACGGTTATTTTTTCGATTTTCCCGTTTTTATAAAACACTCCTGGCTCAGTTTTAACAATTCTGTTTTCAAATGCCTTGATGATTTGAATTTCAAAAAAGTGCAAACTCCTGTGAGAAGACTCCAGATGAGCTTTTTGTTTTGGCGCACCGACACTTGCAAAATCGGGTTTTAGATAAAACCCTCCCGGCAAAGAATGCTTTAAATTCATATCAGCGATGGGACGTTTTAAATTCACAAAGCCTCCGGCATTATCGGGTCGGATACCGATAGTTTTGCGGGGAAAAGATGTGCTCAATAAAAATTGAGTAAACAGATCCACGGAATTCAAACTGCTCTCAGAAAAATAGGCATCCAGCACAAACATATACCTGGAACCCGTATCAAAAAATTCGATCACCTGGGGTTTGCGCCATCTGCCGGCATCGTCCCGTATTTTAAAGTATCGAAACGCACAGCCATCCATCTGAATCAGATCAAAAATAGGACGAGTAGTGAAACAATATTGCTCCTGGGAGGCTTCTCCATAATCCGGTTTTTCCAGGTACCGCCTGAGATTTTCCTGATTGGCAAATCGTCTGAGTCCGGGAAGGGATATCTTTTTCACAAATTCATCTTCAAGGAACTTGTGAAAATTGCTGATCGACCGTGCTTTTCGGGTAATAAAAATGAATTTTGGATCCTTATGATCGCAGGATGCTTTGACCATTTCAATAAATCGCTTCTGTACCTCCGGATTAACCGTCCGATGTCGTCCGCTGCATCTTCTGCCCTCCATAATACCCTTTTTGACAAGCAGCAGCGGTTTAGGGATGATACCGGTTTTCCTATACTGGTCTTTGTAATATTTTTTCTGGCGTCGCTTGGATGAGCCCTGCTTATCCATGATTTTTTTATGAAGCAGTATCTCAAATTGATCATCGAGGGGCAGATGCTCAATGTCGGAAAGGCTCTCTTTATCCATTATTGTCTCCTGAAACCGGATCAGGTTGTGATAAAATCTTTTCACGCATTACCTGGTTCCACATCAAAGCGGCCTCGCAGGATGTCTGCTGCCACCCTTCGTTTTGAGCCACCTTTATTTGTTCCATCATGAGCATGACGGCACTTTTATAAGAGTCGCTGATGATATCCGTCTGATCGTTTGTTTTTTTCTTTTTTGTCGTTTGATAACGTACTATAAAACTGCTGATATTGAGCGCTCTCAGCTCCATGCCGCTCTCCAGAAAGGCACGCCATATACTGCGCTGCTCATCTTTTTCAAACATCGTCAAAGGGCGAACCTGCGCCTCATTTAAAGGCACTCTGTCCCCAATTGGGGAAACATTGTCAATAACGTTGCAGGCATTGATCAATCGATATGCCTTGGATTTCCCCATGTCCCAGCGACTTTTGGTGTATGCTTCAAACCGGCTGAACAAAGCAACCCGGTACAGTCGCTTATCTCTGATTTCCTTTAAGGATTTTCCGACTTCATAGAAATCCTTTTCCATTTTAGCCATCTTGTTTTCTAAAAAACTGAGTCGTTTTTGCATATGATCTTCACCATCTACTCTGGTTTATCGTTTAAAAAATTATTTTTTATCCAGAAACATTCTCTGGAAAATCTGTCGAACATTCTCCGGTTCTTTGCGTCTTGTACCACTTTCAACATGGAGCACAGCGGGTTGAGCAGCTTGATTATCCGTGAGACTTTCAGGAAGGGAGAGTACCTGGAACAGATATCCATCAAAAGCAATCAACGATTTGTTTATCAAAGCATTGCGTGCATGAATGTATTCATCAACATTGAGTTTTAACATGGCGCATATCCTGTCAAAACTGTAGTACGAGGTGCCCTGACGGTCGGAGACCAGCACCAGAAACAGATAAAGCAGCAGTTCATGATGGCTCAGGCTACTCCAGAAGCCCTGCCGCATAAAGGTGTGGGGAATCCAGGCAAAACTCCCCTCAATTTTACGAATACGCTCTTGATCAATCGCTTTTTGCTGAATCATAGAATCCTCCGGATCATAAAGGTTAACCAGTATCGGCAAAAACAGGGTCGGAATACTTCCCGCCATACTCCCTGTGGGGAAATTCCAGGACAACTTTTCCCGATTTGCCACAAAAATGACAACATCTTGATGTGTGGAACACTTGTTTTGACTCCATATCATCAGCAGGGACTACTGTTGAAGCCCTATCATCCATGGTTTTTTCAGGTTTTTGTTTTTTTCTTCTTTTTTTTTCATCCTCCCGATGCGACTTTTTTCCTTTTTCTGTTTCCCGGTAACGCTTTTGGGATGCATTATGCTGTTTTTTTCTGTTTTCTCTACGGCAATACTCACAACAATAGAGCTGCCCCTTCCAACAGCTTTGGCATACATAAAAAAAAAGGCCGCAACAGCGGCAGGTGATTTCTTTTAAAAAAATATTTTTCATACTTCTGTTATTGAAATTACCCGGAAGGCGTGCTTTAATAAAAAGCGTTTGGATGACTTCCGTATTGAGAAGTTATTTATTAAGGTCCGAAGCCTCTAACTTCGGGCCTTTTCATTACAGACACAAGTGCTGACTTCCAGAATCTAATCTGCACAAATTGGAAACAATTTCATTTTTGTGGCTTCAAACTTCGTTCACTTTACCTTTCCCAACGCCGAATAACCACTCTATGCCTGAAAGAGGTTTAAGATCAAAACCGCCCCCCTCGGTTCATCTGAGAAATAGTCATCAAATTAACAAATTTAGGGAAAAGAAGAAGAAGAAAAGATAGAAGAAAAAGGAATTATAATTTCTTTGTAAAAAATTGGAGCATACGATTAGTAGTATATTCCTATTTGAAAAGTAAGAAGGGATATTTTCAGGCAGGTAGAAGTTAAATGGAGGGATCAAAAATTTAAAGCGTTACAGTATTCTGTAGGGGGAGGCGTTACAGTATTTGAATCTTATCAGTTCGTTGTGATGCGTCAGCAATCATGGGGGGGGTATATGAAAGTCCCCGTTTTTTAAGGCTCTTGAGGACTTTCATCCTTCGTTGTGGCAGATTAGTTTGCCATGGGGGTTATATGAAAGTCCCCGCCATTTGGGGATTTTCATCACTTCGATTGTGGCGGTTCACCGCCATGTATGTTATTAGAAGTCAACAGTGTCTGAATCAGGATACCCAAGATAAACAGGATAAGGCAGGATGATGATCTATCCTGAAGGATGATGCTCTATCCTGAACATCCTTAAATATGTCGATTTTGAGTAATTTATTTTACAGTGATATCCACATTAAGCTGATCTCCAATCCGCTCAAGGCCTTTTTCCACACTCTCTACAAAAACCGTCTCAGGAAAACTTACATCCATTGTCATGGTATAAAGAGCTGTGCCGCTCTCCGGTGACAGTTTCATCTGTGATCTCAGTCTGTTGATATTAATACTTTGGTCGGAGAGAAATTTGCTGATTTTATAAACTATTCCACCCTGGTCAACTCCTTCAACAGAGATGGTGTGGCGATTTCCGTTTTCCTTGTATTCAGGATGGTGGAAATCCAGCTCTTTTATGAATACCGATATATTTTTCTCCTTTTCAAGCCTTCTGCACTCTTTCTGAAGCATATCTTCAAGTTCTTCTCCCCTTCCGCTGAGAAGAAGCATCAGGGTGAATTCATCTGCCAGAAGCCCCATCTGTGAATCTTCAAGATTGCAGCCGTTTTCATATATAATAGCCGAAACATCTGCAACTATTCCTGGTCTGTCCTTGCCAAAAGCGGTCATTATGAATTTTTTTTCCATCAGGCCTCCTGTAGTGATTTTGTGATGTTTTACTTTGATGACTTTAACATAGCTGTTTATTATAGGTTTCCACCTTTTTTTTCAACAAATATAATTATGCTGCATTCAGTCTCGGGTTTTCTTGACGAATAACCTATTTCAGAGTAGTTACTTAAATGAGTGTTGCAAAAGCCATGTAAATCTTTTATATCAATTTAGATATTTATTTTGGAAAAGGATACAAAATTTTAATCTTTGAAGAGAGCTGCATAGCAGCCATGTTCTTTTAATTACTCATTTCCGGCTTGAGAAACGATTTCCATCATACATTGAAAACAGGAGGAGATTATGTTCAAAAACATGAAACTTGGCACGAAGATATTCAGCGGATTTGCCATTGTGCTTCTATTTCTGGTGATAGTTGCTTTTGTTGGCTATTCAGGACTTACAGGTGTTGTTGACAGAGTAGATAAGGCAGATGATGTAAATCGTCTTGTGCGTTTGATTCTTGAGTGTCGCCAGCAGGAAAAAAACTATATTATTCGCAGAGATGCTGCAAGTATTCAGAAAGTTGAGGAGCTTATTGCCCAGTTGATTGAACAGACAGTTGTCACAAGCGAAAAATTTAATGATCAGATCAATAAGGATCAGATGCGTCAGGTGGCAGACAAGGTTAAAGCCTATCATCAGTCTTTCAAGAATTATGTTGCCTTTAATGAGGAA
>PEAL01000063.1 GCA_002753725.1 Deltaproteobacteria bacterium | reverse complement strand
TGCCGATGGTTGGAATGGGATCTGTCAGAGTTGTGTTTTCATGGTGTTCCATCACATCTGATGTATGATCCAAAAGGGAAAATATTCTTTCAGCAGATGCCATCGCATTTTGAAGGATATTGTACTTTTCAGCCATATCACGAATGGGTTTAAAAAACATCTTCATATATGAAATATATGCCACCAGAGCCCCCAAAGAAATCTTATTTTCTAATAAACGATTCCCACCATAATAAATCACAATGGCAATAGCGATAATCCCCAGAGATTCAACCAGTGGCATGAAGAGAGCAAAAATCTTAATCTGCCGCAGATCAGCAAGATAGTTTTCATGATTGAGTTTTTGAAACATTTTTTCATTGTCATTTTCCATTCTGAACATCTGAATGACCTGCATGCCGTTAATTGTCTCTGCAAAACGAGTGTTGATCTCTGCTATTTTAATACGCATAATCCGAAAAGCACTCCGCGCCTTACTGGAAAAGTTAGCAGAAGCTGCCAGGACAACAGGCAAAACGGTAAAGGTGAGTAGCGCCAGTTTAAGATGGATACTTAGAAGCACGATAGTAATCCCCACTAAAAGAATACTATCCTTAAATAAAAAGGCCACAACAGAATTAAATACTTCATGCATATTTTGAACATCATTGGTGACACGTGTCACCAATCGACCGACAGGATTTTTAGTATAAAATTGAAGGTTCAGGCGTTGAATATGAGAAAAAATTTGTATTCTGATATCATGCATAATCATCTGACTATTTTTTTCCAGTATCATGCCATGAAAAAAATTAAGAAGATAATTGACAATCACGAGGCCAAACAGAAAAAATGCAATGATCGTGACGCCCTCTAAATCATCTTTTCTTAGAATTTTTAAGTCATTCGCTGTCAAGTGCTTTAACTGTTCATAAGGGATCAGAGCTGTGTGTTCATGTATTGTAAAATATTGAGGGTACTGGCTTACCATTTCACGCATTTCTGAATTTTTCATATTTACTGTAAAATATTTTTTAGGAGCCTTACTGGCGGTATTATGATTTTCCTGGGGAACAATATAGCGGTCGATGGCTATTTTGGTAATATAGGGAATAGAAAGATCTACAAGCGTAATACCTATCACCAGAATAATACTGAACAAAAATAAATACCGATAGGGAACAGCATAAGGAATAAGGCGTCGTATCAGTCGCATATCATAGGGCTTGCCCAAATGATTTTCTTCAGAGTAGCCATAATCATAATGCATGATACTTTTCCTCTATTTCCTGGAGACGAAAGGTTTGAGCATAATAATCATCGTCATTGGGTGAGGGCTGGATCAGTGTTTCATGACACCCCGACGAAACAATGCGTCCTTCTTTCATGACAATAATTTGATCCGCAAATCGCACGGCTGAAAGTCGATGGGACACAATGATAATGGTTTTAAGTCCTGACCAAGCTTTAAATGTTTCAATCAATTGGCGACTGGTTTCAGCATCCACCTGGCTGACAGGGTCATCCAGAATTAAAACAGGTGCATCTGAAAACAATGCCCTTGCAATCCCGATGCGTTGTTTTTGACCACCAGAAAGGATCACTCCTTTTTCACCAACAATCGTTTCAAATTTATCTGGAAAAGAGTCAATAGTAGGAAGTAAAACTGCTGATTTCACAGCTTTTATGAAATCTTTATGATCATTTGTTTTACGACCAAAAGCGATATTATCCTGAATCGTACCGGCAAATAAAAAAGGTTCCTGAGGAACAAAGGACAGTTGGGATCTTAAATCCTCCAGACAAAATTTTCTGATATCAATGCCATCGATTAAAATTTGGCCATGGTTAACATCATAGAGCCTGGGTAAAAGGTTTAATAAAGTGGTCTTTCCAGATCCAGGCGGACCAATTATTCCTAAAGTCATACCAGCTTTGATATGTAAATTAATATCTAATAATACTGGTCTTGACGGTGCTGTATAGGAAAAATGAACATTTTTAAAAAATATTTCTCCACGGAATGGTGATACTGAAGCAGGCTTAAGTGATGTTTTAATATCTGGCTTTGTTTCGAGAATACGATTGATTCGATCCAGTGATGCCGCACCGCGTTGAATCAGGTTGGTTAGCCATCCCATGGCCATCATTGGCCAGGTGAGCAGACCGAGATAATTGATAAAGGCCACAAAATCACCGGCTGTTATGGTGCTGGTGATTGTCAAACGCCCTCCCATTAAAATGATAATCACCAGACTGATATTTGAAAAAAGTAGCATCATGGGAAAAAAAGAAGCGGTAATTTTCACCAGGCGTATGTTGTTCTTTATATAGGTGCGGGAAATAAGATCAACGCGATCCCGTTCATTTTTTTCCTGATTGTAAGCTTTAATAATTCGGATACCAGCAAAGCGTTCTCTGATCATTTCGGTCATATCTGCAAATGCCCCCTGAACATCCTGATAACGTTTATGCATTCTTCGCCCGAAAAATTGGGAACCAACAATGATACAAGGCATGGGAATCAATGCGAGCATTGTCAATTTTATATTGATATACATCATAAAACCAATGGCTGCACTGCCCAACACAAGAGCATCCGTTATGGCCACAAGTCCCATACCACTGGCCATGCGGATATGATTAATATCATTGGTTGCATGCGCCATTAAGTCACCGGTTTTCATTTGAATAAAATATGAAGCTGAAAGGTGTTGAATATGGCTGAAAAGTCGATTCCGCAAGCCTTCTTCAATACGTCTGGATGTCCCAATTAAACAGTATCGCCAGATATATCTTAAAATAGCGATCAATACTGCGATGGCAGCAATATAAAGCCCGTAAAATAATAGCTGATGATGATCCATCGAGAAAGCAGTAAGGTCATCGATCACCCATTTAATGATCCGTGGAATAAACAGTTGGAGAAAATCGACGATAATCAACGTGACTAATCCCAGTAAAATGAAAAAACGATTTTCTTTAAAATAAGGGGTAATAAGATAAATGGATTTCATTGTGGATTGTTCTGTCTTAAAATTTGAATAGATTCGTTCTTGGACTGCACAATATTAAATGGGGAACTTATTTTTCGAGCAGTCCGCAGGCCCCTGTGCCTGCCCCTACAGTTTGTCTTCGTACATAGGTTTGTTATTGGTATTTGTTCAAATCAAAAGTCCGACTTTTTGGGAATGCGGAATGCGCCCTTTTTCTATCTAATCAATACTATACGACTTCTTTTTATATTGATGATTATTTATCAGTATTTTAATGTCAACGCAATCTTAATCTATATTTGATTCTTACCCCGAATTATATAGACTTTGGTCAAGAATGAAATACATAGATAGAAAAAACGAAAAAAGGGGAGGGAAAGACCTTCAAAACTTCAATTATATTTAATTTAAGGGGTGCTAATGTTCCCCTTAATATAAAACCCGACCAATCGTTTCTTTCCGAATAACGAAGGTCACCAGTTGTCCATAGACAATATTTTCAACGGTGATCTTGGATGAGTCGCACTTTGCAAGTATTCCTTCATACAATTGTCCGCTGGTTAGATAAACCCGAATATTTTTTCCCACATATGCGTTTAGAGAATGAAGGGAGACATTTTGAAGTGATTCCTCGGTTCTTCTTTTGTATGCTTGATAGGCTTCAACAACGTCTTCGTCATAATCACTGTCTGTGAGATCATATTCAACGATTTTGATCATGGAACGGTTAATAGGGATAGTTAAATTAAACCGTGGTTTTTTCAACACGATCTGTTCAGCATATACTGCATATAATGTCCCCTGATGAACAGCGTCATTTTCACACGTCACCCAGACGTATTTCCCTTGATAATGCTTCAGCAATTGAAGAGGGATGCTTTTTAAAGAGAATTGATTGGATGATTGCTGGCTTGATGTTTTTTTGAGGCTTGTTTTTTTTGCGTTTAACGCTTTTTGTAATTTAGCGATGGTCTCTTTTTGTGATGCGATCCGTTCTTGATTCTGTCCAGTATCAGGTGTTTTTATTGGTGTGAGTGTGATGGATTCAATATCAACCTTTCGCCAGGGTTTTTGATAAACAAAAAAGTGAAAGGACCATCCCAATAAAATAAAGATCGAAATACAAATAAGCACGGTTGTAAATGTAAGCATCATTGCGCTTTTATCTTTTTCTGTCTCAGGCAATGTCATTTGCGACATTTGATCAATATATTCCTGAAGAACGTCTCTTTCTTTTTGTGAGGATGTTTTTTCCTGATATTTTTCAATGATAATGCGACATTTTTTACACTCTTCAGATTCTTCCTGTTCAAAACCACAAGAGGGGCATATCATCCGTGGACCTGTTTCAAACGTCGCTTGCTCATCGTTGAATTCATCTATTTCGTCAAGGGCTATATCATCAGATTCAAGCGCCAGGTCATCTGAATCATTAGATTCAAGTTCAAGCTCAAATTCATCTGATTCTGGCGGTAAAAAGACTTTACACATAACACCCCGTTGGATCATCTTTTCTGTAATGATCGTCGCTTCTTCATATGAAACATCTCTTTTAATAACCAGGGGAGCATTTTCAAAAAGGTGGTTGACCCTGCCCTTGAAATGAGGCGTTAAATTTTTTCGAACATCATTTTCATCAAATCCATCCAGAATTTGACCTAAAAAAATAACCTGATACCTGTTTTCCGACATGAAACTGATTCCTTACAATAAAAAATAGCACGATAAATCAGACCTTCAAAACTTATAAATGCGCGAGTAAGGATTGATATTGAAAATAAATTTAAAAAATTTACAAGTTTTGCTTCAGCAAGATACCTTCATAGATGCAAACAATGTTCCAATTTTTCAAGGCCATTGGTATCTGTAAAAAAATTGTATCATACACATTTCATTGTATATGAAAATAGACCAAAATGACAGTTGATAATTTTTTTTTATTTTAATATGATGAGAACTTAATAAACGATTTTTCAACAAAAAAGAGGTGATTATGCTTATAAAATTAACGACCTTCATAAAACTATGGATCATCATCGGCATTGGCATCTGTTGCTCTGCCTGTGAAACGTTACAACAATGGGGGGGAATTCGCCCACCGGCTTTATCCGTTCAAAAAGTCAGCATTGCCAACGCCAGCCTGAAAGAAATGGATCTTATCATGGATATTCAGGTTGAAAATCACTATCCCCTGGGGATTCGTCTTCCGGCTTTTGATTATGCATTTCTCATTAACGACCATATGTTCTTAAAGGGGGAAAATGCCATTGATCAAGCCATACCTGCATCAGGCAACACGTTGGTGCAAGTACCGCTTCGAATTCATTTTATAGACCTTTACCAATCCATCAGTGCATTGGTCAATGAGGATCAGGCGTCATATCAACTGAGCGGTAATCTTCATTTTGATGTCCCTATTTTGGGACAATTAAAAATCCCCTTTGATAAAAAAGGTCAATTTCCATTGCTGAAAATGCCCAAAATA
Organism: Deltaproteobacteria bacterium; assembly: GCA_002753725.1. Classification (GTDB taxonomy): domain Bacteria; phylum Desulfobacterota; class Desulfobacteria; order Desulfobacterales; family Magnetomoraceae; genus Magnetomorum. Next base: position 14,547 of record PEAL01000063.1, on the reverse strand, counting down.
TCTGTCAAAGGACTGCATGTCAAATCGCTTAATTTTGTCACAGCAAAATTGGCCCTTGATATTGAAATGGACAATCCCAATGCATTCTTGATGTTACTTAAAAATTTTTCTTATACGTTTTCTGTCGATGGTTTACAATGGGCAGACGGAAGCATTCAAAAGGACATTACATTTGAAAAACAAGGAAAATCAAATATTTCCATTCCTATTGCATTAAATTTTTTTGACATGGGGCAATCGCTTTTCAATTTAATTCAAAAAAAGAGCCAGTTTCCCTATGAATTTGACACACACATTCAATTAAAAACCGAACTTCCTTTTTTGGAAAATATCGATATCCCTGTGAGGAAAAGTGGTAATATTCAGCTTTTTCGATAAGCGTAATATCATTAAAGGTTTATTATCTTTGGCCGCTCGTTTTATGCCAAAATGTATCTGGCATAACCTTTGCTTTAATGACTAACCGTAATCAATGTGTAGATATTAAGGAACCATAAAAAAAATCGATAATGATACGGATAGGGGTAACGCATGAACGCTGTCATACTTGCTGGTGGAAAAGGCACACGAATATCATCCATTTTTCCGGATATTCCAAAATCCATGATTCCCATTCAAGGTAAACCACTCTTACAGCATCAGATTGAACAATTAAAACGGTACGATATTCATACCATTCATATGTGCCTGGGGTATTTATCCACTGCTATCACCGATTATTTTGGATCGGGCATTCAATTTGATGTTGAACTGGATTATGAAATTGAAAGCTCTCCACAAGGTACAGCAGGGAGCCTGTACTTGCTCAAAGACCACCTGAGTGAAGATTTTATGGTGATTAATGGTGATATCATCTTTAATGTGAACCTTTTTTCGATCATTGAATTTCATCAACAAAAAGGGGGGATTGCAACATTGACCACCCATATCAATCCTCATCCCCTTGACAGTGATCTTGTTGAAATCGATGAAAATGGCCGTCTGATTCACATGCATACCCGCCCCCATGCGCCTGACTTTGACACCACTCATCTTGCCAATGCAGGGATCATGATCTTCAATCCCAAATTATTTGACTATATTATTGAAAGTAAAAAACAAAATATCGAAAAGCATATTATCACCGACATGTTAAAAAACAACGAAATGATTTATTGCTATCAAACCGATGAATACATCCATGACACAGGAACGGTTGAACGGTACCATCAAGTGATTCAGGATGTTATGAATGGGAAACTGGGGCTCTTCTAAAAAATTCTTTTCAAATAAATTTCATGGTATATTTTTTGCTATTCTTTTATGAGAACTCGTAAGTTCTTTAAACTTTAGAGAACTTACGAATTTTGATCCACAATCAAGGAGACATCCATGAAATCATATCCCCTTTATTTAAAAATTAAATCATTGCCATTCATTTATATGATGGTCATTTTTACAAGTTGTGTTTGTTTGATTCCTCAGGTATCTTTAAGCCGTATGATACCGGTTTCAGACAGTATTTTGGAAAAAACATTTGCCCGGGGGATGAGCATGATGTCTGACACAGAACTCTCCGATGTCAACGGACAGGCAGGTTTTTCAAAGTTTACGTTAACGCCCAGGCCGGATAATAAATATCAGGTTCGTGCTGATCTTGATATTGAAGTTCAATTATGGGCGCATATTGATGTCATGAGAATGGGGTATTATTATTATGATGGTCAAACCGGCGTTGATGTCCCTTTATTGGGTTGGAGTGCTGGACTTGGATCGGGGTATAATTGGGATATTGATTTTGCTGGCGTGGATCTTGGAACGGAAAGTGAGCCGCTTCAAATGAATGGCCTGGTCATTCGTGCAGATTTTCAAGAAGTTAATGGTAATAAAATACTGAATCGATTCATTTTGGGATCAGACAAGGTCGTCGGAAAGCTCAGAGCGGACGATTTGTTTTCATTTACCGGATTGATGAATACAAAACTTGCCCCTGGAAGTGTTGCCAGCTGGTTAAACTTGGATTTATGGGCCAACAGAACCAATGTTTTAAATGGCCCTGGAGGCATTCTCGCTGCCTGCGGCGATATTGCTGAAATGGGGATGATATTTGATAATAATGGTTTTTATCTTGTTTTTGATCGAAAATTAGGCGTTGGCGCCTGGGCAGGTTTTCCAATTACTAGCATTGAAGATTGATGTGGGACAAATCAAGAAGCAATATATACCCAAACACGTTATACCTAAACAAAATATCTATCACATTCTTTTTTTTCTACCCATTGCCTTTCTTATTCTTATTTTTTATTTTAAAATTTCATTTTTTTCTATATATATCAAATATTTATTTTTATTCAATTATTGTTCAATCCTGTCCATACTTGCATTTTTTCTAAATATATGTGTCCTGTTACGCACTGTCTTTATAGTCAGAACCTACTGTATGCTGTATACTGGCCTCATCCTCTTTTTTATCCTTCAATTAGTGAACACTCTTTTGGAGATATTCTCCCTTGGCATCAATGACCAGGTCATTCGGTGTGTAAACCATTCTTTTTTTGTGTTTGTTCTCCTTCTTTCCATTCAGGCGTTTCGAATCTATCGCAGTATGAATGAAACACAAGCATCGTTTTCTCCTTTTGCATTGCTTTTAATGTATACGATTCCATTTATCATACTCTATGGACAGTCAACCTTGTTTTCAGGAATAACAGCCGAGTGGTTTGAACTTCGCCAGATGCCGGTTCACTATTTTTTGTTTGGTGCTGATGTTAAATGTTCTCAAATGATTTGTGCATTAGGACTGTCCTTTTTTTGGATTCCATTGTTATTTCACCACAATGAATATCATGGAATTATATTGTCTCGTATCAAATATGGTTCAGCGAGTGTTGTTTTTATTGTTCTTTTGATTGTTCAAACAATCTTCTCATATCATTTATATCCATACAATCAGCAATCTATAGGTCGGTTTATGGCAGCATCCAATATTCGTCAATATGCTGTTGATGCCTTTCAAAAGAGTCTTGACATTCGTCCGCAAAACGATAGAACACACAAAATGTTGGGCACAACACTGGTCAGCCAGGGGCAATTTGATGAAGGTTTGCGGCATTTTTTAAAAGCTATTGCATTGAATCCTGTTGATCTTCAAACATATATCAATGCAGGGCTTGTTTCCATAAAACAACAAAATTTTTTTTCAGCGGCGCAATACTTTTCTCAAGCGGTTTGGTTGAATCCTCGTAATGCTGAGGCGCATCATTATCTGGGATTTGTGTTTAGTGTACAGGACCGGCATGATTTGGCCATCACACAATTCAGAGAATCTCTCAGACTGAATCCAGATGATGAGAATGTCCATTTTCATCTTGCCTTAGTGTTATGCAAACAAAAAAAATGGCAGCAAGCATTGGGGCACTTTCAGGAAGCATTATGGATCAATCCGAATTTTGTTGAAGCCTATGTCCATTTGGGCAACCTGCTGGTTCATTTAGGGGCGGTTGATAAGGCTTTTGAGGCCTTTAAAAAAGCACTTGAATTAAAACCCAATGATCCAGTGATTGTTCAACAAATGAATGCTGTCACCCAAACAGTGTTTGATTTTGCAAAGAAACTCACCAGTCAAAAAAAATTTGATCAGGCCATTACCCTTTATCAAGGTATACTGAAACAACGGCCTGATTATTCTGTTAGCATTCATTATAACATTGCCTGTCTTTATGCGCAGAAAAATCAAGTGGAGGAAGCCGTTGACTGGCTAAAAAAAGCAGTAAACATGGGTTTTAAAGATTGGCATTGGCTTGAAAAGGATGCTGATTTTGAAAAGATTAGACACGCTGCGTTATTTATCAAATTTGTCAACACGGCTACAGGCAATCAATAATGAATCGTCATGTCGGTAATTTTTCATGGGTGCCAATGATACTGGTGATCCTCCTGACGTTTCCTTTTAGTGCTGTTCTTCTGTCGGATGATCCTGTTGGATCGGCTTATCCAGATACCGATCTGGATTATTTTCTCAGACTCCATCAAGCATCGTTTAAAAGTCAGACCTTTTTTCCACAGTGGAATCCTCAAGATGTATGTGGGGCGCCGATCCTTTCAGAAATACAGGCGGGTCTATTTTATCCACCCAACTTAATGTTCAGATGGTTACCGATGTTTAAAGCGGTTTCATTTTTTTTCTGGTTTCATACCCTTTTACTGTCGCTGTTCACTTATTTTCTGGCCCGGCATCTCAATCTTTCAAAACCAGCCGCAATGCTGTCAGCGGTGACGTTTTCATGCTGCGGTCATCTGGTTCTGGGAATCTATGCCGGAAAATTATCAAACATCGCAACATTGACTTGGCTTCCCCTTCTTTTGATATTGATTTGCCGAATAAAGGAAAAACAAAATAGTCGCTGTTACATTTGCATGGGGCTTGTATTGGCCATGCAATTTTACGCAGGTCATTTTCAATACATGTATTACAGTCTGATACTTGTTTTTTTATTTTATCAATATAAGATAAGACTTCTTCAAAAAAAATTTTGCTTAAAGCCATTTCTCCTGGCCCAGATGGGATTTTTTTGCGCGGTGATCATCGGACTCTTCATTTGCCTTCCGCAACTCATATCTGTAATGGCGTATTTAAAACATACCTGCCGAAGTACGCTTTCCATTGCACAAGCAGGCCATTTTTCATTTCCAATGGATAATATCTTGACATTACTGGTTCCTGGCATATTTGGCGACATGAAAACTGTTGCCTATTGGGGGGTGTATAATTTATGGGAAATGTGCGCATATTGTGGCGTTATGCCATTTGTCCTTGGTTGGTGTGTGTTCAAAGAAAAACCCTCTGGATGGGTCTATTTTTTTTTCTGGGCTGGAATCATTTCTTTTGGTGTGGCGCTGGGAGAAAATACGCCCTTGTTTTCTTTATTGTATAACGGTTTACCTGGATTTTCATGGTTTCGCGGACATAGCAAAGCCATTGCTATTTTTTGCCTGTGCCTGTCACTCATGGCTGGTAAAGGCTTGGATACGCTTCGGTCTTCTCACCATCAAGGGCCTGAAACAAAATATATCAGAACCACCTGGATAATGATTGCCATTGCCTGCTTGTTACTGATCATCTCTCAAACCCGAGTTGCGCATTCTTTAATGGATGCATGGATGGTGCATATCATTGCACAACCAGGGCAATATCTACCCATTGATACGATTATGCAAGTATCAGAAAATCGTATACAGGCGATTCATTCGTCCATTCATGTACTGGCAAAAGGATTGATATGGCTGATTGTTTCTTTATGGATTATCCTTCGGTGTCAACGATGGTCGGTTAACACTCGCACAATCGTTATCCTGGTTATCAGTCTAACAGAATTGATTGGATTTGCCAGACTGTATATTCAACCGATTGACGCATCAAACTTTCAAAGGAATGCACCGGTAATGGATTTTTTCAAGCAGGATACCTCGTGTTTTCGAGTACTGGATCTTTCCTACGCTTCATTTGAACCCCTGTCCAACCTTCAAACCATTACAGGAGACCGGCCCTATATCTGGGATCGGTATACCCGTTTTATCAACGGGTTTTTGTTTCATCAGCCTGTTGCAAGTATGAAACTGCCTCCCATCGGTCGCATGTCTGATGGTTTTCATATGATGAATGTCAAATATATTCTTCAACAAGCAAACCGACCGATTCCTTGTGAAAACTGTGTCCGTCGATATGCAGATCATCACGTGGATATTTATGAAAATCTGGATGCCCTGGACCGTGTTTATTTAGCAGAAAAGGTGATATGGACAAATACTCAAGACGATACATTGAAACACTTGACTGAAAAAGATATCATCAACGGACAATGTGTTTTGATTGAACCGCTCAAGCAACCTGTCCACAAGCAGACACGATTCAACATAAAAGACTCAAGCGTGGAAATACGATATTACAGCAATGACCAGGTAATTGTTCATGCCCGTATGTCAGCCCCCGGGTGGCTGATTCTTAACGATACCTGGTCAGAAGGATGGCAAGCCGTATGCGATGAAACGAAAAGGCTTGATATCCATATTGCCAATTATATTTTTCGCGCGGTTTTTGTGCCTGCTGGCAATCATGATATCCGATTTGTTTATTCTCCACCAGGCTTTTTATTTTCAATGGTTGTGGCTTTTGTAACACTTGGAGTATCGATGATTCTGATAGTTTTTCTTCATTCTAATTTTTTGAACCAGATACGTCCGATTCGAACGCTTTTGGTAATGCGTCCTGTCTGATATCAATGATGTTTTTTTTCACTGAGCAATAACTTTCAATGTATGAATCTCTCCATCATCAGTCCCGCATTCAACAGATATTCTACCATAAGCATCCATTTGTTCAGATACAGAATTTTCGCCATCACAGATGACAGTGTACCCATTTGAATAAGCATACGTTACTGGAAGAAAGATAACATGCGGCGCGCCTGTTTCAGTATATGTGAAATGAACGGTCAGGGCATGGGTGGCACTGTCATATAAAATGGTTTTAATTCTGCCACTGATGGCCTGGGGATAAGCTCTTGCCGTTTGTCTGGCAATATCTTCTCTTAACACGGGTTCATCGTTTTCAAAATCATAAAATCCCCAGGCATCCTGGCTGTTTTCTTTCCATACCCATTGGGCCGTGTGGAATAGATATTTGTCAGCAAGATTCATGACCCGATCCATTGTTGAAGCATAATCAGGATCTTTGTCATTGAATCCAAACTCCCCAATCATCAGCGGCGCATTGAAGGCATTGGCCTCAATGATAGAGTTTGTGATATTTTCCATGATTGCAGGATCATTTGGATCAGGATTACCGGTCATGATAAAATTTTCAACATACAAATGGGGCGCATAAACAGTATTACCTGTATCCCAGGGAATACTGTCTGGAATGAGCGCTGAATATTGCGGTCGCCCATCAGCAGCCGGAAAATTCTTGCTGACATCCGGTTCAAAGAAAATCAGTTTACTTCCTGCTGTTTCACGAAGTTTTGCAAAGGCTTTTGTATAGAAGGTGTGAAGTAATCCAATATCACTTTCTCCCAGTTCAGTGTGCAACAGCCAGGGTTCGTTAAATACTTCCATTCCAATGACCGCCGCATGGTCTTTGAAATGATTCATAACATGGCACATGGCATCGATAAAATGATCCTGAAGTCCTTTGCCTGAAGCTGTTACCATTTCATTTTTCCAAAAACTGATAAAGGCTTTTTGAACCTGTTCTGAAAAACGCAATGTCACCAGATTTTCCAAATGTCCGCCTGAGTTCTGAGTTTCTGGCGGTGGAATAATTCCCCACAAGGGGGCACCATCTTCACCAACTTCTTTGCTGAAGGCATCCTGATGCATATCCAGCATTACCTGAATGCCAGCTTGCTGGCACAGGTCAAGTACCTCTTGAATCTTATTCAGATAGTCTTGAGAATAGGTGTTGGGTGAAGGTTCAATGGCACTCCAGTTGATGGGCAGCCGAAGCAGATTGAATCCGATTTTCTGCATGGCTTCTGTGTCTTCCTGACTGAATGCAGGAATAGGTTCAAGAGGGGCACGACCATCATCAAAAGTAACATCAAAAACGCCTTGTATTCGTGCATTGACACCACGTAACATAATTTCCCGGCCATTGCTGTCAACCAGCGGATGATGGTTTTCTGGTTCCTGTATTCCTGCGACAACGATGCTAACGCTATAGATTCTTACCATTGGGGTGTTCGTAATAAGCAGACGTGAACCATTGGAAAAGGTAAGATCAACATCTCCAGACAGTGGGGTTTCAATGTTAAATGCACCCTCTGTTGCAATAATTTCTACGCTGACATTATTGACCGTTGCTGTGGTGGTCTTATCAATATCGCTGCTATGAATATAGTTGAAAGAGGTGCCATCAGACAGGATGAAAGAACCATTTGCACCTGAAAAAATTTCAACCTTCAGTGCATTTTCTGTGTCTTTACTATCAGTAATATCTGGATCATCACTATCCACCAGGGTTTCAACACCATCCACAAGGCGTGGAACAATACTTCCAGCTTTTGCGAACACCGGAATTTCATCTAAATCAGCGGATGCAATGATGGTTTGCTGTCCAGTATAGTACCTTCGGGTAAAAATATTAAACCAGGTGCCTTCAGGTAAATACACAGGACGCGAGCTTGCTTCTGGATCAATGATCGGAGCCACGAGAAGTTCATTACCCAGAAAATATTGGAACAATTCATTGTAAGGCCGTTTGCCACTTTTTTCTCCGGAAAATTTTTGAAATGCCTCATTTTCAGGAATGCCCTTTTGAATGATGGTATCATTAGGATACAATAAAATCATGTGCCGCATGATGGGCAAGCCTTCTTGAGCTGAAATTTTAGCATAGGTTTTTAAATAAGGAAAAAGTGCAATGTGTTGTTGTGCCATTTTCTTCCAGATGTTGAGCGTTTCAGCATCATAATGGGGTTGCATGAGACTGTTCGTATCTTGAATGGCATATCTCAATATCAGCTTGGCAACATTCAGGTTTGCCGATGCGAGGGTATCAATGGGGGCATCTCCGGTTTGCGTTCTGATGGCTGTATCAATATCCACCCATGTGCCATAAGATGTATCCATCAGATTACCAATGGCAGACTGAACGTCATTAATCGCTGACAGCGCATCCACTGAAAATTTCGACCGGAAGGATTCCTCAGAAAAAAGAATGGCAAGTTGTGAAACCGTTGAAGTGGCAATGGTAAAATTTTTAGGATTAGGGCCCCCCTCAAATGACCAATTTTGCCCATATCTCGAACCATGATGCGTTCGCATCATAGGAGAATATGCACCAATGGCCGCCCATCGTAGAAAAAGCTCTTTACTGGACACGCCATCCCACAGCTCCGATTGAAGGTTTGATGGCAACATGCCTGCTAATCCTGCATTAAGATCAGAAATTTGTGGCGTATCAAAAGATGAATAGCCACCAATATCATGACCAAAATAGGATATGCCACTTAATCCCAAATTAATGCCCATTGTGATCACGCTGGCCATACCATCTAAACGATCCCAATTGGTGTTTTGATCACCCGCCCAGAATGCCGGTGCATATTTTTGAGAGCCGGCATAACCCGATCGCACATAAAACAAATAATCCTCTTTTACGCCCTGACTCACAAGCTCATCCCAAACGTCACGATTGACTTTTTGCCAGAGTAGAGGATATTCATTATGAACTTCCGGTGCGGTTCGGCCATCATCAAAAACAGCATCGAAGGGAACCCATTCGCCAAAATCTACCATCGCACCATCAAGACCCAGTTGCGCAGCCTGTCTGACATACGTTTTGTACCATTCCACAGCCGCTGATTTGGTCAGATCAAGACCTCCGCCTGCTGGCGGAATGAGCGGTGGAACCAGCATTTCGCGCATGGTTCCCTGGGGATTCAGGAAAAAGTATGTGTTGTCATTGGCTGTCTGCCATTTTTCCTGATTATGATTGGGGGTTGTTTGAGGATTGGGAATGAACGGGCTGAAATACCCCAAAAACTTGAAACCATCGGAATGAAGGGTATCGATCATGCTGCCCAGATTGGGATATTCAATGGCGGATGCATCCCAGTCATGACTCAGACGAAAACCCGTTTGTTGAGAACCAATCCCCAGCCAGTCTTCTGTCCAGATAACCGTTGAGGGGATATTGTTATCTCGAATCAATTTTGCCACGCGAAGAACATTGGTTTCACCGCGAACAGCATCATTCATGGGGCCGAAAAACCAGTCTGGTGGCATATCCGGTCGTCCAGATATGGCGGTGTAGGTTTTTAATAAATCGATAAAATTGGCTCCGGTAAAAATGTAAAAACGGGTTTCATGGTTCCAGGTTTCCAGTCGCCAGCTATCGGGATGGTCTTCGGTACACATTTCAAACAAGGAGCGATAGGTGGTGTCCAACAATACCCCATATCCATTGGAACTCATAAAAAATGGAATGGGAAGTTGATTGTCATAGGGATGGCCTTTCAGCTCTAAAAAATTATTCGGGTCAGCTTCGGTGACTCTTCCGAGCAACTGCTCAGTCACCCAAATGGGAATACTGTTGCCCCGGTGTTGGCTGGTCCAGGTGGGCGAGCCAAAGCCATAAAAACGTTCATTGGCATCACTGGCAAACGATAAAGAAATATGATTGGCATTTTCCGGAGCTTTAACAGTCACTTTCAAAATTGCTGTGCTGATCCCCTCTGCTGTTACTTCCTCAATGCTTAAAGATCCTTTTGTAATGCCATTGGCATGAGCGACAGCAAGCTGAATACCGTTGTCTGTTGTGAGCATATCTACCGCTTTAATTGCTGATGTCCAGGGAGCTTCGGTTTCACTTTCAACTGCGAAATTCTCATGACCTAAAAATCCGCCCTGGACCATACCTGCCAGAGGCAATGAAGGGGTAATTGCTGCGTTTCGCCAGAGCAGACCGCCGTTGCTGGTTGGATCGCCCAGGCTATTGAGTATCTGTGTTGCGCCTTTATACAGGGAAAAAGTTCCATTTTTTCGGAAAAGCACGGTCAGGTCTTTGATTTGTCTGGTGGTTAAAGGCGTGTTCTCTCCTTTTTGCACTGTTGTGCTGGAATTATCCTGAATGGGAGAAATATCCGCTGATCCAACGATAGGATGAGATTCCAGCATTCCTTGCCATGTTGGACTGTCCACAGAAATTTCATACGATCCATTATCAGCGTTCAGTGTAAAAATATAACCAGATGTCATGGCTGGCATTTCTTTAATGACTGCTGTCCCGGATGCCGTAAACGACATGCCGGTATCTGTAAATGTTGCAGATACATTTTCAAATGGAAACGATATGGTAAAAGTTTGTCCCATGGCTGCCAGATAGTAGAATCCTTCACCTGAGACAGTTGTCGATGTCTCTGTATTTTCAATAATTTTCCATGAAACATTACCGATACCGCTATCCAGGCTTGCCTGCCACTCCGTGGATTCTGGTTTTCCGGTGATGCCACTACCACTGATCAGTGTTGACATGGCCTGTCCAATGATGGGGTGTGAGGGCAGCAGAGCTTGCCATGTAGCATCGGTAACAGATATTGTATATATTTGATGGATACCATCAAATATATACGTAAATCCTGATGTCATTGACGGCATTTCCTTGATGGATGCTGTTCCGCTCGCAGTGTAAGAAACACTCGATCCAGATACGACTGTCTGAACATTGTCAAATGGAAATGAGACAGTAAGATCATTACCCATAGCATTGATACCATATAAACCTTCTCCTGATGCCAGGATCAATCCATCCTCCTCCTTGGCCATTGACCATGTCACTGTGCCTTTTGTGCTGTCCAGTCTGGTTTCCCAATTTTCTTTGATTTTTCCATCATCAGGCTCATCACCCTGATTTGCAGAGCAGATATCTTGATCATCACGAATATTGGTTGGATTATAAAAGGTTCCATACTCATCTTTCAAATCCTGAACAATACCATGATGTTTAATAATACTGGCAAAAGCTTCTCCCCCTTCGGTCACTGTACGATTGGCCTGTTTGTTTTCATAATCAAAATCCACGCGAACCAGACCAAAATGTTGACCATACCCTCTTTCCCATTCAAAGTTATCCATTAACGACCAATGCAAATAACCAATCACATTGTGGCCTTCCTGCATGGCCTCACCCATCATTTCGATCATATCCACCACAAAGCCTGGGCGGTCAGCATCGTTGTCAGTACCATTTTCTGTAACCATAATGGGAAGATTGTATTCTTTACCATACTGTTCAGAATAAAATGCAATGATATCTTTCATGCCCTGCGGGTAAATTTCCCAGCCTAAACAGTTGTAATTGTTACCCAACAGCAATTCACTCAATGCACCGGTTGCCGATGTGTCCACTGGGAAGCCCTTAAAAAAGTCGAACTCTGCGACATCAACACCCATCATCATGGACATTTGTTGCACCGGAACAATATCTCGCCGTGCATAATAATTAAAACCAATGTAGTCCACCTTTGGAAATGCGCCATAATTTTGGGTTAAATCTTCATCATATTGCTGATCCAAATCACTGTCCAATTGTCCCAGAATGATGGCATCCCAGATCATTTCATTCCATAGAAAGTTCATCTGGTTGTAAGCTGTCAGGCTGACCACATCAACGCCAATAGGTCTGAACACCACATGATGCTTGGAGATGGATATCATGGACGATTTATTGTCACCATCAGCATCAATGGTATCGAATGCTTTAATGGCATCATACATGCGAACATGGGCCCGAATAATATTGGGGAAAATTATCTTTGATGCCTGAATACCTGCTTTCAGCCCATAGGCTTTTGTTTTGTATGCATCATTTAAATTTTCCTTGATGGTGTCATGATGTCCCAAAGGAAAAGGAAGATTCAATGCACCGGGTTCATTTTTATATCCGACACCGGGCGGGAAATCGCCCACAAGGTATCCATTGGCATACATGACCAGGGGTTCATTGATAGTGATCCACCAGTCCACTTTTGAACCAAATTCCTGCGCCATATCTTTCGTAAATTTGACAATTCTTTCAACAATATAAGGCGTTTCACTGTCATCGTTCCATCCGGGATGTTTGGGGGTGTTATCATTCTCCGGATCCGGTGTGGGATCGTGAATCCATAAAGGGAGGCTGAAATGTTGTAAAGATACGACGGGTTTAATGCCACGTGCAATGAGCGCATCAAGGATCGCATGATAATGAGCGATCACATCTTGATCATAGGTATCGGGTGATGGTTCTATTTTGCTCCATTCAATACTCATGCGGTAGGCATTGGTGCCCAGTTGATTTTTGGCGATATCAAAATCCAGTTCGTAGTTGTTCCAGTGATCCGGGCCGGTCAGGTTGGAATGATCATCTTTAATGCGTCTCAGTTCCTCCCAGGCATACCAGTCATTGTTTGTGTTGTCGCTTTCCACCTGATGCGCTGCGGTTGCGGTACCCCATAAAAAATTTTCAGGAAATGCAAATATGGGTCTGGGTGAAACAATATCAATCATATATGAACGCGCTATAGGAGCATTGGTAATGACCAGACGTGAACCTGTGGATAAAACAAGGGTTACGTCGCCAGCAACAGGCGTTTCAATCTGGATAGCTTTATTCAATCTGGTTATATCCGCGTTGATATCATTGACCGTCGCTGTGGTTAAGTTATCCAACGTTCCCTGATGCGTATATTTAAAATCAGTACCATCGGCCATTGTAAACGATCCATCGTCACCCTCAAATATGTCAACCCGTAAAGTGGTTTCTGTGTCTTTGATGTCTGTTACATCAGGATCATCACTGTCAACCAGTGTTTCAACCCCCTGAGCAAGGCGTGGAATAATACTGCCGGCAGGTGCAAATACAGGGATTTCATCAATTTTAGCTTCTGCAATGATGGTTTGTCTGCCTGTATATTGTTCTCTGGTAAAAATATTATACCAGAGACCTTCAGGTAAATACACCGGGCGAGCCGTTGTATCTGGATCGATGATGGGGGCCACCAGAAGTTTATCGCCCAGAAAATACTGAAACAATTCATTATAAGGCCGTTTGCCACTCTGTTCACCAGAAAATGCTTTAAAATCATTATTATCCGGGATTCCATTTTGAATCACTTCATCATCAGGATACAATAAAATCATATGACGCATGATGGGTAAGCCATAATCTGCTGATTCCTTTGCACAGACTTTTAAATATGGAAAAAGTTCAATGTGAAGTTGTGCAAATTTTTTCCATGTTTTTAAGGTTTCATCATCATATAGCGGGTGGGAAAGATTATCGGTATTTTGTTGGGCATATCTTAAAATAAGCTTGGCAACATATAAATTGGCTGCTGCCAGGGAATTGATGGCATCATTACCCGCCAGATTTCTGATACTTTTATCAATATCAACCCAGGTTCCATAGCTTGTTCCCTGAAGATTTCCAAGAACGCCTTGAACCTGATCAAGTGATGCGAGCGTTTCCTGAGAGAATTTTTCTCTAAACGTCTGCTCTGCAAACAGAGCAGAGAGTGCTGTAATCGTTGTGCTTGTAATGGTAAAATTTTCAGGATTGGGCCCGCCCTCAAACGACCAGTTTTGGCCATATCGTGATCCATGATGGGTACGCATCATGGGAGAAAATGCACCAATGGCCGCCCATCGTAGAAAAAGCTCTTTACTGGACACGCCATCCCAAAGCTCCGATTGAAGGTTTGATGGCAACATGGCGGCTAATCCTGCATTAAGATCTGAAACTTGTGGGGTATCAAAAGATGAATAGCCACCAATATCATGACCAAAATAGGATATGCCACTTAATCCCAAATTAATGCCCATTGTGATCACACTGGCCAATCCATCCAGACGATCCCAATTGGTGTTTTGATCACCGGCCCAGAATGCCGGTGCATATTTTTGAGAGCCGGTATAACCCGATCGCACATAAAACAAATAATCCTCTTTTACGCCCTGACTCACAAGCTCATCCCAAACGTCACGATTGGCTTTTTGCCAAAGTAGAGGATATTCATTATGAACTTCCGG
>PEAL01000429.1 GCA_002753725.1 Deltaproteobacteria bacterium | reverse complement strand
ATGTTAGCGGCGATGTTATCACCCCCACTAATGGCAAAATCAAATAGCCCCCACCTCCTCAACTGCTTATTATCAATGCATCTCTCTGATACAATGAATCTATGAGTAAGAATTTAACCTCGAAATAAGTGTTTATCTGCAACATCATTGATAATTTTCTCATTTTTTACTTCTATAGCGCTATTTTAGACTTTTTTTTGTTCTCTTGATCATTTAGCAAATATCTGTATCTAATTGATTGACACAATCCCCTGCAAAATAAAAAACCCGCATGAAATGAATATACATTCATGCGGGTTTTTATTTGGAGGGCTTAAATTTAATCACATTATGACATCATAACAACTAACTTTCTTCCATTAATTCCAATTGAGGCGCTTCCGGCCCATGTAAGCGATAACTAATCCCCTTTTTTATGTTTAGTATGCTTGCTCGATAAAATAGACGATCCACTATATCATTTGTTATTGAAACGCTTCCAAACGCTTGCCCCCACTCTTCTATGCTTATATTGCTTGTTGTAATTATGGAGACGCGATCCTGACAAGCGCAAATCATTTCTAATAATAAACTTGCGTATTCATTTTTTGTTCGAATAAACCCAATTCGATCAATTATTATCAAATCAAGCCTTGCCAATTTTTCGATGGCCTCTACTGTTGTTTCATCTGCCAGCGTTGAATATAAATATGCAAGCAGTTCCTGGAGCATATAAAACTTTACACGAAAACCTGCTTCACAGGCTGCAAGACCTAAGGCACTTGCAATATGTGTTTTCCCGCATCCTGTTTTGCCCAATATCAGCACTGATTGATGCTTCGATACGAAATTCAACGTTTTCAAATTCTTGAGATGCTCAATATTCAGCCCTGGTTGAAAGTTCCAGTCAAAATTGTCAAAACTCATATTTCGTGGAAAATTTGCTTGTTTTAATCGACGTTCCAATGAGCGATTCTTGTATCCATTTACTTGGGTATCAACCAGTTGGGCCAGGAATTCCAGATGACCTTGTTTTTCTGATTGTGCATTTTCCAGTATTGTTTCGAGATTCTGCGCCATATCTTTCAGGCGCAGTATTCGAAAATTTTCTTTTAACCTGTCAACCAACAAGTTTTTTTTCATTTTATTTCCTCCTCATTTTGGATTATTTGATCATAATGTTCCAGACTTTCCTTTTCGACTGCATAAGCCTCTAAATATTGACGTACATTGTCTGGGACGCGATCCATACTTTTTTGTTTTTTCAATTTTTTTCCAGTTATCACTTGCAAAACTGACTCTGCACTGTATGCACCGTGTTTAGACGCATAGGCTAAAGCACCGACAACTACGTCTGAACCATATCGATCTGCATATTTCAATATTCGTTGAAGATGGTAACCTGCGGCTGCTTTACGTGTCTGTTGTAATCCCTCATAAAATTTATTTGCTGGTTCTCCCAATCGAATAAAGGTCTCTTCAAGCAATCGCTTTTGCCCTGTCATTTTTTTATAAATATTTTCATGTTCAGGTAGAACATTCCGATCTTTTCCACAATACATGTGCTTACAATGCAGCTCATTGTTTACCCATATTTCCAGATGATCCTGATACAATCTTACCTTAGCTTTTTCCCCTATCAGATCTGGATTTACACTATATCTTTTGTTGTTGATGACAACACAAAAATCAATATTGATCTTTCGATCCACCTCCTTGTAATTTACATCTGCACTGTTTATGGGAAGTCTTTTTAGATAAGGCATCTCTCTTTCAAGACGATCCACTGGCTTTTGTTTCACTGTCCCATGAATGCGAACATTTGCCTTGTTCCAACGCCATTGATCCGCTCTATTGTTTAAATCTTCCATGTCGTCAAATTCGCGACCCGCAAGGAAATTATTTTCTATATAATGAAAAGGCCGTTCTACTTTTCCATGACGCTCTTTTGCGCCTGGCGGAAGTATGACTATCTCAAATCCATATTCTTTGGAAAATCTTTCAAATCTCGGGTTAATCCATACTTTGCCAGGCCCAACATGTCTGCCAACTGTTGTCATATTATCGTAGGTAATTATTTCAGGTATTGCTCCCAATTCCTGAAAGGCTTGCTCATGCAAACTGATCACGCTTTCCAATGTCTCGTCTGTGAAATGCCGCATAAATATCCAGCGGCTATAACACAGAACGATTGAACCGGTATGTACAATTTGTTCTTTGCCACCGATGATTACTTTGTGAGGACTCCAATCCATTTGTGCTTCATATCCCGGTGGATGATCTATGGGGGGCCTGGGACGTTTTTTATTTCTCGGCCTTATGACTCGTACATAATTTTTTAATATTGAATAGCCTCCATCATAACCCAATTCGTTTATCTCTTCCAAAATCCTTACTGCACTTAACCCTTTTTCGCTTACCAGATAACCAATCTTTGCTTTGTAAGGATCCAACTTACTTTTTCTCACTGTGCCTTTTGTTGCATTGGGAACAGGGTTTGCTACACGATCCAACTCCCTGCGGATAGCCTTACGACCTATTCCTGTTATCTTTTTCGTTCCTCTTATCGTCCCTGTTTCCCTGAATGCTTTATGAATGGACTCTTTTTGTTCATTTCTTAATCTTCCCATATTCCCTCCTTTTGCATAATAGGCAGGATCTCAATCAATTTGGCCTTGATATCACTTACTTTACACGATAATATTTCAAATCCATTTTCTGAAATCTTTTGCCGATTATTAAATATTTGCTGCTCAAATTTTTCCATATTCGAGCGCATGATTTGTATTTTTTTGAACCAGGAAAACTTTTTCCTGGTTTGTTTTAAAATGCTTATTGATTGTCTGGGGGTTTGAAGTATCGATTTTTTCATGCCCGGATCGCTTGTTTTGCAATAAAGATCAACCAATAGATTGATTTCTCCTGCTATTAATTGATCTTTTTGGATGGCCGCAACAATGTCACCCTGGTTGCACGGTGCTACCCGCGCCAATGTTGGACCGACCCCAGGGGGGATTAATTCCAACAAAAAATTCTCAATTACTTCGGGGTGGAGATGTCTTATCATATCAAGACGTCTGCTAATCCAGCTTTTATGACGACCGAACAATATCCCCGCTTCCTTTTGAGTCAGCCCATCCTGATCAACCAGTTCTTTTATCAATACAGCTTCCTGGATCATACTAAAACTGCCGGACTGATTCATCAAATACACCATTGCCTTTGCATTGTATTCATTTGTTTGTATGCCTACTGCACTCAATGATTTCCAACCTAGATTTTTGGCAGCTCTGTATCTTTTAAATCCATCTATCAACATATACTCTTTATTGCTTTGATGTAATGCTATAGGGGAAATTTGACCTTGATCTTTAAGGGATTTCTCCATTTTTTCAATACGCTTTGAACTGGGCAGATGAAGTCGTTCAAGTGCTAAAGATACTTGATTCAGGTTAATCTTGAATAGTTTTTCAGGGTAATTCATTCTTCTTTTCCTTAATTATCGTTGTTGATTAACTGTCTTGCACGATAAATTGTTCTTTGAATATATTGCTGCGTTCTTGTTTGACCTTGATGATTCTTGAAATCAACGCGTTCTATCCGAATCCTTTCTTCTATTTGCCGATCTGTAAAGCCCCTTCGAATCAAAGCCAGGGCATATGAAAAATCAGTGGCTGATTGATCATCCTTTATATAATCCATTCGGGAAATGGAACTATTTAGACACACTCCCCCCCTGGGTTGAGTGGAAAAGGGTTTAGGAATATTTGCCTGGTATTTCCAATCAACCCAAATCAATTTGCACAAAGGATATTGATTTTTTGAATTTCGGTAGATTTCTTTTCGATTCCGAAATCCAGGACATCGACCCCATCGACCTTCTGGATGAGCCCCAGGGTCACTACATAATTTTTGCAGCCAGTATTCCTTATCACTTAATGACAATGCATTGGCAGAATGTGCCCATACTTGAAAATTATTAGGCGATGTTTCAATAATCATCCGACCTTTCTTCCAGGTTCCATTCTCCTGATGCTGTTTAACAATTATTGACCAATTAATGTCATCAGCCAAAAGATAAAAACACTCAATTTCATCTGATGGTTTCATCAGAATGTGCCGGCCATTGGCATTTTCAGCTTTAAAGTAAGGGATGTTCTTACTATGAACGTCACAGATCCATCTCCCTCTTTCCAAATCAAGCACTGCAATTTGCCATTTTCCATAGAAAAAACGATTGAGCTTTTTAAATATTTTTTCCAAATCAAATACCTCCAAACAATTGATGATTCATGGAGGTATTATATATCAAGTCCTGGCATATCCTGTTGCAAAGTGTGGGAAAATGATAAAAAATTAAAATTTTTATAAGAAATATTATAATTAAATACTTTAATAGGTCTGATTACATTTAAATATATGTGATTAGGGGTATAATATGATGTATAGAAATGTTAATTAATGATATTATACTAACTGTTTTTGAGAACATTCTATCTAATATCTAATCTAAAAGATGGGGGACTTATTATTGGCATAGATGGGGGAGGTGTTTTCGGCGAAGATGGAGGCGATTATTTTCGGCGATGACACCCAATCTTCTG
>PEAL01000428.1 GCA_002753725.1 Deltaproteobacteria bacterium | reverse complement strand
GACACAGGGTGGCATGTCAAAAATGATTTTGAATCCGGTCTTCGGAAAACAATTCGGTTTTTTATCAACATGCAAAAGGAGTCTTTATGAAAACGATAGATGCATCCATAGAAAATTTTTTTAAAGGAAAAAAAATACTGATTGCCGGTGGACTTGGATTTATTGGCAGTAACCTGGCACATCAATGCGTAAAGATGGGAGCAGAAATAACACTGTATGATTGCATGGATCCCCATTCCGGTGGGAATCTATTTAATGTAAAACATATAAAAAATGATTTAAATGTCTATTTTATGGATATTTTAAATTTTGATCAACTGGCAACCCATATTCCAGACAAAGATATTATCATCAATTGTGCAGCTTCAACCTCTCATCCTTTTTCCATGCGCGAGCCCTGGATCGACCTTGATGTTAACAGTCGCGGAGTGATCAATATTCTTGAAGCCATCCGACGATTCAATCCAAAAGTTAAGATGGTCCATCTGGGAACCAGCACACAATTGGGCCATTTGAGATATACCCCGGCAGATGAAAATCACCCTGAATTTCCTACAGACATTTATTCTGCCAATAAAAGCGTGTCGGAAAAGTATGTATTGATTTATTCCAACGCTTTTGGATTAAGAACATCTGTTATACGCCTGTCAAATGTATTTGGTCCCCGTGCGAGTGTTCACAGTCCTGAATTTACATTTAATAATTTTTTTATTGGGTTAGCGTTGCAGAAAAAAGCCATTACTGTATTTGGAGATGGTCTGCAAATGCGAAATGTGATCTATATCGATGATGCTGTTGCTGCAATCCTCAAAGCCGTTGCATCGGATAAAACAGATGGACAGACTTTTTTTGCAACAGGTGATGAACATTTCAGTGTAGCAGATATTGCAACCATTACAGCAGAAATCTTAGGTGGTAGCGTTGACTTTGTTCAATGGCCCAAAGAAAGAAAAGCCGTTGAAATTGGAGATGCCATTATTACAAACCAAAAAGCGAAATCAATACTCAACTGGTCTCCAAAATGGAATCTTCGTGATGGATTGGTTGAAACCAGAAACTATTTTAGTGATTGTTTACATGAATATCTCAGATGATAACAACGATTAATTAATATTGGTTTTTAGAAAAAATTTTGGCAGGAACAAAGATAGAGGTTTGTATGACGACGAGACTCACCCTCAATTTTTTCTAAAATCTATAGATCGGTTTATACTTATGAAAATTGTAATTACTGGCGCTCTGGGACATATTGGATCCAGCATTATTCATGAATTTCCGAAACATTTTCCAGGTGCGGATATTATTTTAATTGATAATCTTTTGGCGCATCGATATTGCTCACTGTTTAATTTATCAAATTATTGCAACTTTCAATTTATTGAAGCGGATGTGTCTCTTGTTGATCTCAGTGACGTTGTCATTGATGCCGATATTGTTTTGCATCTGGCAGCCATTACAGATGCTGCCAATAGTTTTCAAATTCGAGAAAAAGTTGCTCAGGTTAATTTCTCAGCAACACAACAAATGGCAAAGCTATGTCTTAAATACAATGTTCCACTGATTCATCTTTCTTCAACCAGTGTGTATGGATCGCAGTCGTGTGTTATGGATGAGGATTGCGCCACAGACCAGCTAAATCCCCAAAGCCCTTATGCTGAAACGAAACTTAAAGAAGAAAAACTGTTATCTGACTATCAACACCGCGGTTTAAAGTATACGATCTGTCGTTTTGGTACCATTTGTGGCGTATCACAGGGGATGAGATTTCATACAGCAGTGAATAAATTCTGCTGGCAGGCTGTTATGGGACACCCTCTGACAGTTTGGCGAACCGCTCAATTTCAAAAACGTCCTTATTTAACGCTTTCTGATGCTGTCGGGTCGATTCTTCATATTATCAAAAAAGAATTATATGATGGCACGACATACAATGTTCTTAGCCAGAATATGACTGTAAATGATATCATTGATATTATCAGAACATATGTAAATGATGTTCACATTTCCCTGGTAGATGCAGAAATCATGAATCAACTGTCTTATGAAGTCTCCAATACAAAATTTCAAAATACCGGTTTTCGTTTTAGCGGAAATGTGGAAAAAAGTATTAAAGAAACAGTTACCTTACTTTTAAACGCAGGGAAAAGAATCGTATGTTTCAATCCAGTGATATAAAATTATCCCATCCAGACCATTTGAACGATCTTCTTTTGGTGGGAAATGAAAAATTGACTCAAGAGGATTTTAAAGCAGCAATCGTTATTTATAAAAAAATTCTGGAATTATTACCCCATAATCTTTCTGTTCAATTAAATTTATGCGTTGCTTACTTTAAGCAAGGAAATATTTTGCTTGCCATACAGATATTAACCCAAATTGTAAAGGAACACCCAAATCATGGAGAAGCATGGAATAATCTTGCAAAAATTTTAAGAGAAACAGGTGAAATAGAAACCGCCATTCAATGCTACAAAAATGCACTCCATTTATTGCCGAATCGCTCACTTATTGAAAGTAACATGTTATTCGCATATAATTATTGCATTTCTAAAACCCCTGAAGAAATCGCTGATGTCCATATTCGCTGGGGAGAAAATATTAGCGATCCAACGATAGTACAAAAATTATTTTCAAATAAGAAAGATCGCAATAGACCATTACGTATCGGCTATGTTTCTCCTGATTTTCGAACACATGCATTAATGTTTTTTATAAAACCTGTTATAAAAAATCATCACTCAAAAAATTTTAGCATTTATTGTTATTCAGACACGCAATTCCCTGATGAGGAGACACGCTTTGTGCAAGAACATGTTCCTCATTTTTTTTCTTGTCATAATATCTCAGATCAAGCCCTTGCAAAAAAAATATACGATCATCGTATTGATATTCTGGTTGATTTAACAGGGCATTCATCAAAAAATAGATTATTGGTTTTTTCACAAAGACCCGCTCCTGTTCAGGTATCCTATTTGGGATACCAGAACACAACAGGCTTAAAAGCAATAAATTATTATATCACCGATAACATCATCAGCCCACCTGGACTCAGTGATCACTTATTTGCGGAACAGCTTTTTAGACTTGAAGACTGTTTTGCATGTTTTCAGCCATCTGATCATGCACCGAACGTTAACACATCTCCACTGGTTCAAAATGATTATATCACATTTGGTGTGTTGAATAATTTTTCACGCATGAACGATTGGATGATTTCAGCATGGATGACACTTTTAAAAAAAGTGCCAACCGCAAAGATGATCATACAGTCTCGGCCCTTTTCTGATCCCAGTTTTATCAAAAAATTTTTGCACCGATTTGACCAGCAAGGCATTGATCCGGATCGATTAAACCTTTATCCTTATGGATCATTGGATAATTTTTATCATCGCCACCATGATGTCGATTTGATATTGGATACCTATCCAGACAATGGTGCCAGCACTCTTTGTCAGGCACTCTGGATGGGAGTTCCTGTTTTGACATGCTCGGGTAAAACATTGGCCAGTCGTGTGGGAGGCAGTATACTTCATTCCTTGGGTCTTGATGATTTGATTACAACGTCCCTTGATGACTATATCCAAAAAGCAGTAGACCTGTCTCAACATCCTGAAATCTTGATTCAGCTTCGGAAAAATTTACGACAGATTCTATCACAATCCACGCTTTTTAATGCTAAGCAGTTTACACAAAAGCTTGAAGCCGCCTATAGAAAAATGTGGCAGATATATTGCCGAAGAATTATTTTTCAATAGTTTTTCAAAAAATATGACTATTGGAAATATGACATTTAAACAAAATAAATAATTTCAGAATATTATATCCCATGTACAAAGATGACACAATATTCGGTGCTATTGCGAAATTGGGTTCAGGAGTTAATTTTTATTTTGCAGAAAATTGCAGAATAATTATTAGGAGTGCGGGCATTCTGCCCGCTCATAAATGCTGAATTTTTTTTAAACGAACGAAAGGAATTAAACATGAATTATCCCTATGGAATATATGATTTTAAAGAAGTAATCACAGAAAATTATTTTTACTGCGATAGAACCCACTTAATTCCTATGCTCGAAAAAGCTGGTAAATCCATTCTTTTTTTGCGTCCAAGAAGGTTTGGAAAAACCCTTCTTCTCTCCATGCTTGAAAATTATTATGATATCAAGAAAAAAGACATGTTTGATAAACTTTTTGGACATTTGAAAATTGCTAAAAAGCCAACTGAATTGAGGAACAAGTTTTTTATTTTGAAACTTGATTTTTCGTGCGTTGATTCCAACGGCAGTATAGAAGATGTAAAGCAGTCTCTTTATGATCATGTTAATGATAGAATAATAGATTTTAATGAATATTATAAAGAATTATTGCCTTCAAAAGCAGTAATTAATCCTAAAAATGCATTGTCCTCAATAAGCTCTTTATTGTCTGTTGTTAAATTAATTGATAATTCAATCTGTTTATTAATAGACGAATACGACAATTTTGCCAATGAATTAATGCTGACAAAAAACAAAATAGACGAAGATGAAAAAGATCTTTACACACCCTTTGTGACAAAAGACGGCCCCTTAAAAACCGTTTTCAAG
>PEAL01000427.1 GCA_002753725.1 Deltaproteobacteria bacterium | reverse complement strand
TTACAGGCACGCAAGGCACCCATATTATTGCTGCTTTGACAGAAAAAGGATTTGATCTCCCCCATCTGTTTGTTGGTCTCATCCCCGGAAGTATTGGTGAAACGTCCGCCCTGTGTTGCCTTTTGGGAGCCCTTTTTTTGATCATTACAGGCATTGCCAATTATCGTATAATTCTTGGAGGCATGGCAGGACTGATCATTACGTCCACCTTGTTTTATGTCCTCTCAGATCATTATGAGACCTGGGCGCATGCCGGACCTTTGTATCACTATTGTGCCGGAGGTTTTTTATTTGGCATTTCATTTATGGCAACAGATCCGGTATCAGCACCTGGAACCAACCCGGGGCGATGGATTTTTGGATTTTTGATTGGATTTTTTACCATCATTTTAAGAGTGGTCAATCCAGCATTTGTCGAAGGGGTGATGTTAGCCATTTTATTTATGAATGTATTTGCCCCACTTTTAGATTACATGGTCATTAAATACAAAATAGCAAAAAGGATTCCCAATGTCTGATCAGGTTTTTGATAAAAACAGCAAAAAAAATGTCATTCAGTTTGCTTTTTTGCTTTCAATCATCTGTAGCCTTTTAATCACCGGCGCAGCCAGCGGCTTGAAAGAGTTACAGCAGGAAAATATCAAACTGGATAAAAAAATTAATATCTTAAAAGCTGCCAATCTTATCACCGGCAAACAAAAGCCGCCAAAAGATGTGATCGTCAATCTCTATAAGGATCATATACAAGAGGTTATTGTCGATAACAGCGGAAAAACAATTGATAAGGAAACGCCGGAATCCATGCATTTGTACTTTTATCAGACCCATAATATGATTAATGGCTATATTTTGCCCATTAACAGTAAAGGTCTGTGGGGTAAAATTCGAGGCTATCTTGCATTTGAAAATGATGGCCAGACCGTTTCCGGTTTTTCTGTCTTTAGCCATTCTGAAACCCCCGGGTTGGGTGGAGAGATTGAAAATGCATGGTTCCGAAAAAATTTCAAAGGGAAAAAAATACTCAATTCTCAAAACAACTTTGTTTCTGTTGGGATTGCAAAAGGAAAAGTAAAAAATCTGCCCACAAATCTTCAAGATCACTATGTTGATGGTATCAGTGGCGCAACGCTGACAGGGCAATACCTTTCCGAAGGCATTAAAACAACCCTTGCCAAATATGAACCGGTTTCAATCTCTTTTCGTCAGAAAAACCTAAAAGCAATGGATATTCATCAAAATAAGGAATAACCTCGAGGAATAAAAGGACATTTCCATGTTAAATGAGACATCTCGTTATAAGGAAATTCTGGTCAAAGGCATCTGGAGTGAAAACCCTGTTGCCTATCAGGTATTGGGTATTTGCTCTGCCCTTGCCGTTACGGTTAAACTGTCTACAGCCATTGTCATGAGCCTTGCTTTGACGCTGGTTACTGCATTTTCCAGTATGATTATTTCCAGTATGCGTAAAAAAATTCCATCCAATATAAGAATTATTGCCGAACTGGCGATTATTGCCTCCCTGGTTATTGTCACCGATGAGATTTTAAAGGCATTTTTCTATGATATTTCAAAACAGCTCTCCATTTTTGTCGGTTTGATTATCACCAATTGCATCGTTTTGGGACGTGCAGAAGCCTTTGCCCTTGCGAATAACCCGGTGGATTCTTTTATTGATGGGATTGCTAACGGTCTGGGGTATAGCCTTGTTCTCATTGCCGTGGCCTTTTTGCGAGAATTACTTGGAACAGGGCAATGCCTGGGATTCATGGTCATCCCTGACTTTATTTATGACAGTGGATATCAGAACATGGGACTGATGGTTTTAGCGCCGGGTGCGTTTTTTATCATTGGGCTGCTGGTCTGGCTTAAAAATAGTCTTGCGGGAATATCCCATGAAAAGAGATAAGGAGTAACAAATGGGCGATTTATTCAGTCTGTTTATCAATTCTGTATTTATTGGAAACATCCTTTTAGCCTATTTTCTTGGGATGTGTTCCTTTATTGCGGTATCTAAAAACATTGAAACCGCTTTAGGTTTAGGCTTTGCGGTCATTTTTGTGTTGACCATCACAAGTCCGGTGAACTGGCTTATTTTTCATGGACTTTTAGCACCTGGCGCTCTTTCATGGGCGGGGTTCCCGGGGATTGATTTAAGTTTTTTGAAGTATATCACCTTTATCGCTGTCATTGCTGCCCTTGTTCAGGCTGTGGAAATGATTATTGATAAATACTCTCCCTTGCTTTATGCCAGCCTTGGCGTGTTTTTACCTCTTATTGCAGTGAACTGTGCCATTTTAGGAACATCGCTGTTTATGGTGGAAAGAAATTATACGTTTATGGAATCCATTGTTTTTGGTGCAGGATCGGGAACCGGCTGGATGTTGGCCATTGTATCCATGGCGGCCATCAGAAAAAAAATCGCTTATGCGGATGTGCCTAAAGGGCTTGAAGGCTTTGGGATTACCATGATTGTTGCCGGCTTGATGGCCATGACATTTATGATGTTTTCAGGGATTACCCTTTAAAAAAATTATGAGGAGATGATCATTGATTTACCTTATCAGCATGTTGGTGTTTTCCAGTGTTATCTGTATCCTTGTAGTGGTATTGCTTCTGGTGGAAACAAGGGTGACCAGCAAAGGCGCATATACAATTACAATCAATGGAAACACAGAAGATCCATTGAACGTTACGGGTAACCCATCCCTGTTGTCTGCACTTTCCAACAAGGACATTTTTTTACCATCCGCTTGTGGTGGTTCTGGATCTTGCGGTATGTGCAAATGTGTGGTCACTGACGGTGGCGGGGGGATCCTTCCCACAGAGATTGCCCATCTTTCAAGGCAAGACAAAACGATCAATAAACGTCTTGCCTGTCAGCTTAAAGTGAAAGAAAATATATCGATTCAAATTCCAGAGTCTATTTTTGGTATTAAAAAAGTGGATGCGACAGTGGTTTCCAACCATAATGTGGCCACCTTTATCAAAGAATTGGTACTGACACCTGAAAATCCAATTGATTTTAAAGCTGGTGCATACATGCAAATCGATGTTCCTGAATATGATATCGCTTTTAAAGACTTTCATATTGAAAGCAAATACATCAGTGAGTGGAAAAAATACAACCTTTTAGCACTTGCGGCCCAGGGAATTAAGCCAGGTTTCCGAGCATATTCTTTGGCGAATGCGCCTCATGAAAAAGACATTCTAATGTTTAATATTCGAATCGCCACGCCCCCCCCTGGAACCGAAGGTATTCCACCGGGATTTGGATCTTCTTATGTGTTTGGTCTCAAGCCAGGGGATAAGGTGAAAGTGAGTGGACCTTACGGCGATTTTATGGCCAGGGATACAAGCAATGAAATGTGCTTTATTGGCGGTGGTGCAGGAATGGCGCCTTTAAGAAGTCATATTCTTCACCAACTGGATGGCATTCAGTCAAAACGCAAAATTTCTTTCTGGTATGGGGCAAGATCGAAAAGGGAAATGTTTTATGATGAAGATTTCAAGGACTTAGAAAACCGACATAAAAATTTTTCATACAATGTCGCTCTTTCAAACCCTGAACAGGAAGACGACTGGTCGGGCCCAACCGGATTTATCCATAATCACCTGAGCGACGCATACTTGAAAAAACATGATGATCCCACAGAAATTGAATATTATCTATGTGGCCCACCACCAATGATCGATGCTGTTATCAATACGTTATATGATTTGGGCGTGGAAGATGATATGATTCATTATGATAAGTTTTAGAATGGCTGGATTCAAAAATTGGGGGTGTTGATAACAGACTTTTATGGAGGTCATTATGAAAAAATCGATTTTGCTTTCACTGTTACTTTGTTCAATAGTCTTCATATCCCATGCCTGGGCTACTGAAAAATCTGAATCCATGAATAAAAATAAAATGAATCCAGACATTATTGAACGGCTCATCAGAATTGAAGAAACTCAAAAATCTATTATTAAGGAAATGCAAATACGGAATGACGCTATTTTGAGCGAGATGAGAACGAGAACGGATGCCATTTTAAACGAAATGAGAACGAAAAATGATGCCATTTTGAACGAAATGAGAACACGATTTATAGCTGTTGACGAACGATTTAAAGCTGTTGATCAACGATTCGAAGATATTGATAAACGTTTTGGCGATATGGATAAGCGTTTTGGCGATATCGATAAACGCTTTGAACTTGTTCAGGCTCAAATAAGTCAACAAAGCTCATTTTTTTATGCAATCCTTGCTGCCTTTGTCGCAATGTTTGCTTCAATCCTTGGATTTGCCGTGTGGGATAGAAAAACCAATCTCGCAAAAGCAAAAGAAGTTGCCATACAGGCTGTTGAAGCCAGAGAAATAAAACAATCTTCTTATTCATTGGATGCTTATGTTCTCGTTCAAAAAGTGGTTGACGTCATGCGGCAAATGACTGAACAGTTGCCTGAGATGCGTGCCTATATGCGGACAGCTCATTTGCTGTAATCTTGAAAATTTATTTGGTTAAACTCTGATTGTTTTCAGGTAAGGAAAACTCGAAAAATAAGTTCCCCATTTTAATTTCGGAGACACGATCCTTAATTCGATGAAT
>PEAL01000426.1 GCA_002753725.1 Deltaproteobacteria bacterium | reverse complement strand
GCAATAAGGTAAATAACGTTAAAAAAAAATATGAAGAAGGATATGACAGATTTCGGAATAAACAATATCAAAACGCCTTTCAAAGCTGGTCTGCTATTTTTGCAATTGATCGCGAAATTGTTGATAATAAAATGAGTTATTATACCAATCAAATAGGCAGGCATTTATCTGAATTTTATTATATACAGGCAAGCCTGGCATACGACAAAGGGGCATACTCTGATGCTTATATGAAATGTAATAAAGTATTACAATCATGGCCAGATCATCATGGCTGTATAGAAATCAATCATAAAATTTTACCCAAAATTAATCAACAATAGGAGGACATAATGAGTACACAATTTTCAGAAACAGTCAGAAATTTTCTATCACCAATTATTCATTTAATTGATAATCCGGATATATCAGAAATTATGATTAATAGTCCTTTTGAAATTTGGATAGAAGAAAAAGGCAAAATAAAGAAAACCGATTCTAAATTTAGATCAGAAGATGATTTGTTCAGCGCAATTAATAATATTTCTCAATTTGTGGGAAGACGTATAAACAATGAAAAACCATACATGGATGCCAGACTTCCAGATGGTTCCAGAGTCCATGCCATATTACCGCCATGCTCACGCAAAGGAATTTGCCTGGGGATTCGAAAATTTTCAAAAGAAGCATTGACCATTGAAAAATTGCTTGCGTTGAATTCAATTAATCAGGAAGTTGCCTCCTTTTTAGAAGCATGTATATTTATCAAAAAAAATATCATTGTTTCAGGCGGTACTGGTTCAGGAAAAACATCATTATTAAATGCCATATCATCCTTTATTTCCAATAATGATCGCATTATTGTCATAGAAGATTCATCTGAATTACAACTACAGCAAGAACATCTCGTGCTTCTGGAAACCAGAGAGCCAGATCGGCATGGCAATGGAGAGGTTAGTATTAGAAGTCTATTAAATTCAGCACTTCGGCTAAGGCCTGATAGAATTATAATTGGAGAAATTCGTGGCAGTGAAGCTCTTGATCTTTTACAGGCAATTAACACAGGCCATAATGGATCAATGGGAACAATCCACGCCAATTCTCCCATGGACAGTCTGGCCAGGTTTGAAACCTTAACACTATATGCAGGTATAAATCTCCCTTTAGAAGCCATTCGCCACCAGATTTCATCATCTGTTCATATTATTATACAAACAACTCGTTATAGTAATGGAACAAGAAAGATATCGCATATTTCTGAAGTACTTCCTCTGGACAATAGTGGAAATTATCAAATTAAAGATATTTTTGTTTTTAATAAGAAAGGAATTGATAATAAAGGAAATGTTCTGGGTGAGATAGAAGCCACAGGCTATCAACCATCGTTTTATCCAGAAATACATATTTCTGGATTTGATAAACTATAACTGTTTCCATTTTTGTATCAAAAATACATTCATAAAATTGGATAAATAAAACTTATGCCGCCTGTGAGCATAAGCATTTGTATGAGGAGAAGTTATGAGTCAAAATGACAATGCATTAAAGAGAACATTCCAACGTTCTCGTGTTTTTCTGCCGGTGATCCATCCGGTTGACAAGCAAACTGCTCTATTCAGTATCAAGACTGCGGTTGAATCAGGAGCTGATGGGATATTTCTGATCAACCAAGGTATGTCAACTACGCAAGTTCTTGAGTTTATCCCGGAAGTCCATCTAATGTACACCAGCCTGTGGATTGGAGTAAACCTTCTCGGCACAGAACCTGCAGAGGTCATCGAGCTTATCGCAGACCTTCCAATAAATGGCATCTGGTCTGACAATGCAGGTATTGATGAATTTGCTGACGTACAGCCGATCGGAGAACGTTTTTACAAGGCGCGCCAGAGAACCGGATGGTCAGGACTGTATTTTGGGGGAATCGCTTTCAAGTATCAGCGTGAAGTGCCTGTTCCCCTGCTGCCTGATGCAGCCAAGAAATCTGCACCATGGGTGGATGTCATTACATCCAGCGGTCCAGGAACTGGCTTCGCCGCATCGGTTGAGAAGGCCAAACTTATACGATCCGGTGCAGGCACTCATCCACTGGCATTGGCCAGCGGTGTTAGTCCAGAAAACATAGAAAGTTTTCTGCCTCACGTTGATGCCTACCTTGTTGCTTCGGAAATTGAGACTACGAAGTATTCAGGTATACTATTGCCGGATCGGACAAAACTACTCGCCGATTGTATCCATGCGTGGGAAGCCAATCATCAATAGAATTAAGCCGAAGCAATAAATTCAGCGGTTACGATATTGTTATTAACCGCTGATACAAACTTGATGAAGCCGAAGGATAGTCGAAAAAGGTATCCTTTTGAAAGGTGGTTGTCAATCCAGTCACCCATTTCACATATGTTAATTGTTGCTCTGCCATGATCTTGGGTGAAAATCAAATCTAAAACCGAATACGTGATTGCTAAGCAATCCAACCTCGTTTTTGTGTAAGAATCCAATGTAAAACCGTATGTGTTGCTGCTCAGAGATTCAACCACGCTCTTTGGTATACATCAATCAAAAGTAAAACCGGATACGTGATTGCTCAGCGACCAAACTACGACTTTTGGTATGCTTCAAATGTAACACCGAATGCTTGGCTACTAAGTTTATTCAACCACGCTCTTAGGTGTCCAACGTAAAACCGGGAGAGTGATTGCTCAGCCTGTCACCACGCTCTTAACCCGTTGACAGAAAAATTAACCGGTTGCGTACTTGCTCAGCCTCGAATACCATGTACTTGGTTGTTTTCAAGCCTTAAACCGATTGCATTATTGCTTGGCGTCTAACCAAACGCACTTAGGTCGATTTCAGGTATTTGCGAAGTCTCAAACTATTTGAACCAAATATTCCCGCAATAATAGAATCCAAATATGCAAATATGCGTTTTTTTTTATAGCGTTCAGTAAAAAAATGCATATTTTTAAACTCATTATGAACCATCTACATACACCGCATTCAGCAACAAAAAAAGACATTAAGGATTACACCAGGCAAGTTAGAAATAACGACGTTGTTTGTAACCTCTCAGATTGCCCTTATTGCAAAACAGCTTCTGCATTTTTTAAACGACATGAGCTGCGGGAAAGACAATTCAACATTATTGAAAACTTTATAATACACGTTGTAATTGGACTTGTCATTCGCTGGAAATGTCCTGGATGTAATAGAACATTCACACAATATCCATGGTTTGCTGTTCCTTATAAAAGGTATACATTACCAACGATCATTGATTTTTGCTGGCATTACGTTGAATACTCTTTAATGACATATCGTAAACTAGTTGAGGAATGGTGTCCTTTAGAACACAAATCCGATTTTATGTTTTTGCATCATTCAACCATTCACCGATGGATAACGTCTCTTGGAGGTTATTCTGTAATTATTCGTGAAGCACAAAGGCTAATTCTCGAAACCCAACCGAGATCATCTATTGTAAGAGACCTCGCAAATATCTCAATTTTCAGTCGTAAATTTACGAACAGTAATCGAAAATTAATACTCATTAATTGTAAAAAATTAATATGTTTAGAAAAGGTGTTCCATACAATTTTTGAAGTTTCTATCTTTTTTAAGCTGGCAGCGACCTGTTGTTTTTTATAACTAATCTTTCAATCTTTCACAACGTTTCCAAAAATTAATATTTGATTTGAGATTTTTGCATTTCATTCATTTCCACTCTTTCATTTCTTCATTTCTCATAAAAAAACAAATATTTTATCTAAATCATTTGCAAAACCATTAGACCTTAAGAAAATTTTTTCAAAAAATTGGATTACAAATTAGTTATAGCTGCCAAGTCTATATAGTTTTTTCAAAAAAAAATATTTTTCCCCTACTTTGCAACCAAATTAATCGAAGACTTTAGTATTCTGGCATTAAAAATTAAAAAGGAGGTTTTGAAATGAACAAAATGAATGAAAAATGGGCAATATTTTGGTGTGATCTTTTACATCCCATAATTTTTGATGAGATTGAACCTGATGCTGTGAACAAATATCTCACAAAAATTGCTCAAGACGAGGTTGTTTTTCCGGATGGACAGAGAAAAAAACCATCGATTTCAACGATTCGAAGAAAATTAAACAAATATCGAGAAGGTGGTTTCAATAACCTTTTTCGAAAACAACGCAGTGATAAAGGGAAATCTCGTAGCGTATCATCAGAAATCATAGAGAAGGCAGTTGCCTTAAAAAAGGAACAACCCTATCGATCAGACAGAACAATTAATCGATTTCTTCAGGAACAATATAGTACAAGCATTCCGCGCTCAACATTATATAGACATCTCAAGCAGGAAAATGCAACGCGTTTGAAACTGGGAGTATCCAAGATGAAGGTAAGAAAACGAATTGTCAAAGATCATACGCATGATCTTTGTGGGAAATGGTGTGGGAAATGGGGTGTGGGAAATGGGGTCACATCTTGATTATTGCACTTAAGGTGTGGGAAATGGGGTCACATCTTGATTATTGCACTTAAAGGAAATGGTTTACATCTTGATTATCACACTTAATGAGAGTTATTTTAGATTTTGATTTAACAAATAAATTAAGTGCAATAATCAAGATGTGACCCCATTTTCATTCC
>PEAL01000062.1 GCA_002753725.1 Deltaproteobacteria bacterium | reverse complement strand
TGAAATTTTGATTTGCAAAGACAAACGTTCCATCTAAATCAACTTTAAAGATGAAATCGCTGCTATTTTCCACGAGAAGTCTGTAATTACTTTCGCTTGTACGAAGTGCTTCCTCAGCGTGTTTGCGCTTGGTAATGTCAATGGCAGCCCCAAATAAAGATAGAGGGTTTCCTTTATCATCATAATTAAATATTTTTGCCCAGGCGGCAAGCCATATCCAGTCACCATTTTTATGGAGAACTCTGTGTTCATTGTAGTATGTATCGATTTCTCCACGAATCAAGCGCCCCAGTTTATCTTGAATTTGCAACCAATCGTCAGGGTGATGTAATTCCTCGGTTAGTGTAGGAGGGCTTCCTTCAGGAGAATAACCTATAAACGACATAAAATATTCATCAATCCATACCTCATTATTTTGAAGGTTCAAATTCCACAAGCCAGCCCTGGAACCTGATAGAACAAGAGATAACCGGTTCATCGAATCTCGAAGAGAATCCTCTATTTGTTTTTGATTGGTTATGTTCAACAGGGTACTC
Source organism: Deltaproteobacteria bacterium (assembly GCA_002753725.1). Classification (GTDB taxonomy): domain Bacteria; phylum Desulfobacterota; class Desulfobacteria; order Desulfobacterales; family Magnetomoraceae; genus Magnetomorum. Next base: position 19,532 of record PEAL01000062.1, on the reverse strand, counting down.
AGAAAGGCGTCTTCGCCTTCGTATATGATACGCTTGCTGGACAGGTTTGCCCAATAGGGTTTTCCCTCTCTATTTTTCAATTGAACAATAAATCCTTCTATTTTGTCATCACTCATCAATGTATCGAGAAATGTCTGCCGATCTTCAGGAAACACATACGTATCAACAATATTTATTCTGGAAAATGCATCTAAAGAATAACCTGTGATTTCAGTCATGGCTTTGTTTATGGCAATGACTTTTCCTGCTATATTGGAAATACCAACCCCTACGATAGAATGATCAAACAGATTTCGATATTTTTCTTCACTGTCTCGCAATGATTTTTCACTCTGTATTCGTTGGATGATTTCTTTTTCCAGCTTTTTTTTTCCAGCACGAAGCCTGAAGGAATGAAAAAGAAGAGAGATACACAAAACAATACTCACGGATATTGCAATAGTAATGAATATAATAATACGAAGTTCATGCTTTGAGTAGCCGGAAAGAATGTTTTTTCCCCACCATTTATTATAAATGTGAGAATACTCACCTGTGGCTCTAACTTTCTCAATGCCTTCATTTAATAATGACAGCATCTCCTTGTTTCCTTCTTTCACAGCCATTGACCAACTTAATACCCTTAAAGGGTCGCCTGTTGTTTTTATTTTATCTGACACCCTTATGGTCTGGGCCAGATATAAAATAATTTGTTCCGGATAAACAAAAGCATCCACTTTTCTGGAGATTAACTCATATAAACCTTCAACCGGTGTTTTAACGACATGACATTGAATCTCAGAGAATTTTTGTAAATATAAATGGGAAATGTGTTTATTGACACAGGCGACAGCTTTACCTTTGAGTGAATTAAATCCAGTGATATCATATTGGTCGGAACGGACAAAAATCATTTCGGGCATTTCAATGATGGGTTTACTATAGTCAAGAAATTGATCTCTTTCTTTGGTGTAGCCTGTATCATGAATAAAGTCAGCAACTTCAGAGTCAAGCCATTGAAGAACAGTAGTCCAATGATCCGAATGGATATGGTTGAGCTGAGCCCCAACTGCTTTTATAACTGCATCTGAAAGGTCATGGCCAAATCCTGTCAGATTTCCATCGTTATCAAGAAAATTCATCGGGGGGAAATTGTTCGATGAGGCATCGACAAAAACGCGGGCTTTTTCTGTGGCAGTAACAATACAGAAGAATGAAGTGATCATCAGGAAAATGGGTGTCAAAACGAATATGCAAAGCATTCTCCTTTTATCTTGTTTTGTGTGCCTCATCGTATTTTTACCTGTTTGTCGGGGGCGTGAAGAATGAAATATTTTTTTGAGTAAACAGCATTAAAATGTTGTCAATGTCTATCCGTTGCAAAGGGTCCAGGCAATAATGATCGTCACAATTCACAGGGGCTGCTGTATTGAAAAATTTCATGTTTTTTTCTCTCCTCTGTTAGAATTGTTATTTCAATAAATAATATGAACAATAATAAGAACATTTATCAAAAAAGCAATAAAAATTTCATGCTAAGGAACCACAATTAAATAACATTCCCTTGGGTGAAGTCCTATACCTAAAGCTTTGGGAGTCACAGAAAAATAACGCATTGAAAAGCTAAGGAATGCTCGAAAAATAAGTGCCCCCATTTTAATTTCGGAGACACGATCCTTAATTCGATGAATAGTGGCGTCCTAAAGCTTTAGCTTTGGGAGTTCCTTCGATTTTCAATGCGTTGTTTTTCTGTAACTCCCAAAGCTAAAGCTTTGGGACTCCAATCTAAAATGGGGAACTTATTTTTCAAGTATTCCTAAGGAACTCAAAAAGTTAAAGCTTTGGAACTCCACCCAAGGGTTCGGAGAATTTTTCAATAATTGCTCATCAAACAAAAAACTTCTTGACAATATATTTCGTATACGTAATATATTTAAACGAAATAAATTGTAGCGAAAGGTTTAGGCGACATGGAACAAATGAACAAACCCATTTTTAAATTAACGAATTGCCCGTATTATTTAATTACGCGGGCCTCTTTATCCATAACGTCAGTTCTAAAAAAAGCATTTTTAGCAGCAGGGTATACACGATTGAAACCAGCATATCTTGGAGTATTGATGACTCTATCTCAAGAAGACAATTTGAAAATGATTGATTTGGGTCGTAGGATCAATCTGGAGCCCTCCAGTATGACAGGCTTATTGGATCGAATGGAACGTGATGACCTGGTTCAACGCATTGTCGATCCTAATGACCGAAGGGTTCAGCGTATCATATTGACCCAATATGGCCGGTCGATCCTGACAGATATTGTTGAAATTATTTTTAAACTCCTGGATTCTGTATTTGAGGGTATCTCCAGTGAAGACATTGAAACGACAAAATCTGTTTTAAGAAAAGTGCTTTTAAATATTAAAGAACACTAATTTAATTTTTTAAGAAAGGAAATGATTATGACAACGAGAATCGCTGCGTGTGATATTGGTAAATCATCCATTTGTTTTGCAACAGCCGTTGTTCAACCGGATGATCGCCTTGTGTGGGAAACCATTGACTACCAGAGTCATGAAGGCAATCCCTTTGATATGTTCAAGGCGTGGTATATTCAGGAAAAGATTTTCAGATGCAAAATGCTCTGTGCCACAGGTATTTATGCCGACCAGCTCGGCGCGCCAGTGATGATTTTTCCGGAAGATATTTGTCAGGAAGCGGCACTTGAAAATACCCCGGGCTTGCCGGATCAATTGAATTTAATTCGTGTAGGCGCGCGTGGATATAGTGTTTTATCTCGGGAATCGCTGGGCGACTCTAAATTTCAATATCATTACCTGGAAAACGATAAGTGTTCATCCGGTGCTGGCGAAAATATCCAAAAAATTGTTACACGCTTTGGTATGAGTATTACTGAAGCAGACAAGCTGGCGCAATCAGCATCAATATCTATTCCGATCACTGCGCGTTGCGCTGTGTTTTCAAAAAGTGAAATGACCCATTATGCCAATCAAGGGAAACCCCTTCCAGAATTGTTTCTTGGCTTTTTTGAATCCGTGGCACGAAATGCCACTGCGTTATTGGCACGAAATCAGATTGATGGCCCCTTGTATTTAATTGGCGGCTGTGCCCAAATTCAATCCCTGGTTCGTGGATTTGAGACCATCTGTAAGAAAGAAATCCATATCCCGACACATTACTTAGGCTTTGAAGCTGTTGGTGCCTGTGTGTTGGGAAAAAATCAACTGAACAGCCATGACATTACGTTGCCTGACAACCCTGAGATTCTGGTTCAAGAGAAGAAAAAAAGATTTCACGTTTTACCTCCTGCCAGCAACTGGAAAGAATACACCCGATCCATCTCTTCACCGACAGTTACTGAAGATCCGTTTGAAATACCCGTTGTCCTGGGTATGGACATCGGTTCTACAGGTTCCAAAGCGGTGTTGACCTCCATTGAAACCGGTCAACCGGTTTTGGATGTCTATGACCGAACCAATGGTAATCCCATTGATGCCAGTTATCGTTTAATTCGTACTATTCTCAGTAAGGGCCAGCCAGACATTCGTGGCATTGGGATTACAGGATCAGGGCGTGAAGCTGTTGGAACGTTGGTTCGAGGTGTTTTTCCTGGTGCTGAACCTATTGTCATTTTAAATGAAATCGTTGCCCACGCAACTGCTGCCATCCGATGTGATGAACATAGCGGAGCGGACTTAACTATTATTGAAATTGGTGGTCAGGATGCAAAATATATCCGCATCAGTGGGGGGCGCATTGTTGAAAGTGATATGAATAAAGCATGCAGCGCAGGGACAGGATCCTTTCTTGAAGAGCAGGCGGCATTTTACAATGTCACGGATATTCAAACATTTGTTCAAATGGCCCAGGATGCAAAACGTCCGCCAGAATTAGGGCAAATGTGTACTGTATTTGTTGCTGATTCTGGGGCTCAGGCAAAACCCTTCATCCATGTATCACCCGATCTTTTTGCAGGCTTTCAATATTCTGTCATTCATAATTATTTAAATCGTGTAATGGGACAGCGAACACTGTCTGAAACCATTTTTTTTCAGGGAAAACCAGCGTCCAATCCATCCCTGGCCTGGACCCTTGCAGCGATTACCGGACGTTCCATTGTGGTCCCCCCCAATCCGGGCGCAATGGGAGCGTGGGGTATTGGACTTTGTGTCACCGATGAAATCACCACTCTGTTGGATCAGCCCACATTGAATATACAGGAAATATTGAGCGCAACCATTATTTCACGCAAAGAGTTTCAATGCCGCGATCCCAAGTGTCAGACCCTTTGTCCTATCGAGCGGACCACCCTTAAAATTGGCGATAAAACCCGTGAAGCCATTTCGGGTGGTGCCTGTCCAAAATATGAGGTGGCTTCCGGAAAATTGCCCAAGCTTCCTACAGGTTTGATCAATCCTTTTCAATTGCGTCAGGCACTTTTAGAAAAATTTGACACGTCTCATGAAAATCAAAGGCCAACAATAGCCATTCCCATGATCGGCCCTCTGGTGCATTATATGCCCTGGGCAGCAACCTTGATTGAAGCACTGGGGTTTTCAGTAAAAATATTGAAATCGGATTCCCATTCTCTGGCAAAAGGTGAACAATTGTGCAATAGCTACGATGCTTGTGGTCCGACCAAGATTGCTCATGCGGTCTGCCAAACCGATGCGTCTCTCATGTTTTTTCCAAAAATCGCGGAATATGATCAATCTGGAGGTCTTGGTGGGAAAACATGTGTCACGGAACATGCCATGCCAGATATTATCGCGCAATCACTGGCATCCCGTTCCAGTAATGTTCATGTGTTACGTCCCAATCTCTCCTTTGCAAAAGGATTGAATCACTGGACATTGGTCTGGGAATTACTCAAAATATCCAAGTACTTTAATGTCTCGAGCATTCAAGTGGGTTATGCTCTTGAAAAAGCAGCGATGGCTCAACACAAGTATGAAAAGGATTTACTGGATATTGGCAATCAATCCCTGACAATTGCAAGAAAAAATAAAATCCCCATCGTGCTGGTTTGTGGATCGTTGCATGTGATTCATGATCGTTCCATCAATGCTGATATCCCCAACCTGATTCGTCAAAATGGTGCCATGGCCATTCCAGCAGATTGTTTTCCCATTGATCAAAACGGTCCAAGACTCAAAAAAGTGTATTGGGCGGATTCCAATCGGTTTCTGCGTGCAGCACTTTCAGCCAAAAATATGAGGGATGTTTTTCCCTTGATGATATCTTCATTTGGTTGCGGTCCGACATCCTTTACCGAGCAATTTTTGTATGAAAGCATGAGAGGATACCCCCACACCTTGTTAGAAAGCGATGGTCACGGGGGGACTGCGGGTTTTGTCACTCGTATTCAAGCATTTATGCAGTCTGTGTATCAATATTTAAATGCAGATCAGCAATTGCAGGCCGATACAAGCAAAGCCATCTCCTACATGGAGAGTGGACAATACAAAGGAAAATATCTGGATAAAAATGTACAATACGTTTTTATGTCCAGTGTGGATTTCTTTGGAGATCTTTTTGCTGCGGTCTATCGTTCCTATGGTTATGATGCTGTTGCTGCTCCTACATACACACATGATATGTTGAAGCAAGGACAAAAGGATTGTTCTGGCAAAGAATGTTTGTCTTATCAATTGATCTGGTCTGCTTTCAAAGACTATTTATACAAGCATCCTCCCAAAAAAGAAATCCGATTGATGCAAATTTCTGGAGAAATGTGCAGAGCGGGTGGTTTTGGCATAAAAGATCGCATGAGTTTGGATCAATTGGGCTATGATCAAAAGATTATGGTATCCGCCCTTCGTATTGCTGGTGGTGCCAGTATGTCTGCAAAAATTTGGACCGGTCTGACAGCCCTGGATATTATCCGTCAACTGTATTTATACCATTTAACGATTGAAACCCATCCTGGTCAATCCGACCAACTGTATCGATCTTTTTCAAATCAAATCCTTCAAACAATGGAACAACCTGCTTTTGATGGTTGGCTGACTCCCGCACAAATGGGTTGGCAATGGCTCTTAATCAAAGAAATATTAAATCGGGCATCAGATGCTTTTCTGTCTATTGCCAATAATGACAGCAAAAACAATTATCGAACTCTGTTTGTTACCGGTGATGCGCTGACCAAAGGCAATGATTTTGCCAATGGAGGGCTTTTCAGAATATTCAGTGATTATAAGGTTCATATCATACAGGAGCCTTTTTGTGATTTTCTTGAATTTTTAGGCAGGATTCATCCTCAGTTGCTTTATGGAAAAAATAGTTCTGTCGCGACCCATATCTTCTATCGATTTAATATGTTTCAAATTCGAAAAGACCTCTATCAGCCCATCATAAAGAAACATCCCTGGTTACCTCAACCAGATGTAGAAACTGCATTGGCCAGAGGAAAACACGTCCTTGATCCTAATGTCAATGGTGGGGCTCCCATTGCTATTGGCAATGCCTTGCATCAATGGGAACAAAACAAAATTGATGGCATTTTAGTGACCAGTTGCTGGGGATGCGATAATGGATTGATTGAAGAAAGTTTGTTGCGATATCGAAAGGATATTCCTTGTTATTTCTTTTATGATGATGCCACTCCTATTGATGAAAGACGCATTCAGAGCTTTGCGTTTCGATTGCACAGAAAGAGCGCATCCTAAAACTGAGCATCACTATTTTTTTCAAAATGAGAAGGGCGCTTCAGCGTCCTTTTCATAGTGGGAGGATGGAGAGGATGGGGGCACATCTTGGATGGGACCCTGAAGACAGACAGCACGTTGCGTTTGCTTTTCAAAGATTTAAGTGTAAAAACCAAGATGTGACCCCATCTCCACCATCATCAATATAATTCAATTGCATTTAAATGTTGTTTTAATTGTTTCAATTTTGCTTTATCAAGACTTGCTAATATATCCTCTGTTTTATATTGAGAAAAAACCTCCTCTGGTTTGTATTGAGAAAAAACCTCCTCTGGTTTGTATTGAGAAAAAACCTCCTCTGGTTTGTATTGAGAAAAAACCTCCTTTGGTTTGTATTGTGACAATATTTCTTTTAAAGATAAGTTTGTATTTACAAAAACATCAACAAACCTGGCTATTTCAGCAGCTTTTTGTGGGGTCATTTTCATTGTGACGTCCTCCTCTGATTTATGAAATATATATTTAAAGATATCAACAATTAATTTCATTATGCTTGCAGGAATGATATCTATGAAATGTTTGTCCTGAAAAAATTTCTCAGCCTTTTCTCTCTCTGTTTTATGGCTGGCAAAGGATTTAATTAAAGCATTATTAAATGTGTCAGCTAACTCATTTAAAACAAGTAAAGGAAAATGACTAAACGCGCGGATATTGCTTTTATACACGCCATTTACATCGGATTGAAAATATCCATAGTCTTTTAATATGGGATTACGAGGTGTTTTTGAACTAACAATAAACGTCTGAAAATCTTTTCTTTTAAGATTATAATGTTCACCAAAAAAATAATCATATCCCAAAGCTTGCTGAAAGCTTTTTTCCGATAAAGACTGCGTGTATTTGAATTCCAGAATGATATGTTTGGCGCCGCTGTCCCTAAAGCCATCCGGTATTAATTTCAATTGATTTGTTGTCCATTTGGCCGCATTTTTTTTTATAATAAGAATATCAACCTTTGGCGGATCAGACATGACGCTGAATTCTGTATTTACGATAACGCCTAATGGAGACATGACGGCTTTAAAGAGCTTGCCAAATAACAGGTGTCCTTTTATATTTTTTATCAAGGCATTTTCCTTTTTTATATTCGTATGATGATGTGTTCTGTTATTTACAGTTGCTATTCTGTTATCAAAACGATTGTTTTGTTAAGGATTTGTTGCCATCGTGGTAAAACTCAAATTCTATGATTTTATTATGATTGTCAAGAGATAATTATAGACAAAATGAATTCAGGCAGGTATTAAAAGAACAAATAAAATTTCAAACCGGATAGGTCTATAAGTGTATACATTTTTTCCTAACGACCTGTTATGCTTATGAAAAGCTACAACCCCGAAATTTAAGTTAACAATCTAAATTTATTAGCTTTTCCGAAATTATGTATACACTTGTAGACCTATCCGTTTCAAACAATACTTGATCAAAATAAGGAATAAAAATCATGCGTACACTAAAAATTTCTGAGGGTATTTATGATGTTGGTGTGAATGATTGGAATATTCGGGATTTTCATGGATACTTAACACCAACCGGTACAAGCTATAATGCTTATTTAATTGTGGATGAAAAAATTGCTTTGATTGATACTGTAAAAAAAGAATTTTCAGAGCAACTGATGAACAATATTTCAACCATTATCGATCCTAAAACAATAGATTATGTTATCAGTAATCATACTGAAATGGATCATTCTGGTTCACTTCCAAAAGTAATGCATGCCATTGGCGAACAGAAACCCTTGTTTTGTTCCAAAATGGGACTCAAAAATCTTTCCATGCATTATTCACAAAAATGGAATTATCATGCGGTTGAAAATGGGGAAGAACTCAGTCTTGGAAAAAAACAGTTAACTTTTTTAGAAACCAGAATGCTGCATTGGCCAGACAGCATGTTTACCTATGAAAAAACAGGGAAAATTCTTTTTTCAAGCGATGCTTTTGGTCAACATTATGCCGGCTATGAAAAATTTGATGACCAGATGGATCATGAGACCATAATGCAACATTCCAAAAAATATTTTGCCAATATTCTTTTATTGTACGCGGGTCAGGTAAAAAAACTCCTGAAAACCATTGATGATATGAAACTTGAATTTGATATCATATGCCCTGATCATGGTATCATATGGAGAAAAAATCCAGGGGCTATCATTGAAGCTTATGAAAAATGGAGCGAGCATCCAACCCGTCAAAAAGCAATCGTTATTTATGATACCATGTGGCAAAGTACAAAATTAATGGCTGAATACATATCACAGGGCATTTCTTCTGAAGGTGTCACTGTTCGTCCCATGCACTTAAGAACAAATCACAGAAGCGATATTATGACAGAAATTTTAGATGCCGCAGCGATCATTGTTGGCTCTCCAACCTTGAACAATAATATTTACCCGACGATCAGTGACTTTTTAACGTATATGAAAGGCTTACGACCTCAAAATAAACTTGCGGCCTGTTTTGGCTCTTATGGATGGAATGGTGCAGCAATAAAAATTCTGACCAGTGAATTGGCATCAATGAATTTTCAGATGCTTGAAGATAGTGGATTTAAAATTCAATATGTTCCTGATGAAAAGGGACTTACTGAATGCTATGAATTTGGTAAAAACATTGGCAAAGCAATTTGTAAGTAGGAAACAATTCAGTGAAAAGTCCTGTTATTGTATTTTATGTGAGGTCTGTCAGGAGGTGTGTCCTGATGTATTTCTGTTAAATGATCTGGGGTTTATTGAAGTTGTTGAGATGTCAGAATATCCGGAAGATGACGTTAATCAGGCCATACAAAACTGTCCGAAAGACTGTATCGACTGGATGGAACAATAAGGAAAAACCATCATGATGACGCTTGAAGATATAAAAAAAGATACACATCTGGTAAACGCTGTTGATTGGGATATGACACCTGAAGAAGCAGTGACCCTTTATCTTGAATGGGGGAATAATTGGTCTCATGGAAATTATGTGATCCGATCCAAAGATGATGTGTCCCATTATTTTATTATCAATAACTGGGGTGAAAAGCCCTGTATCTTTCTTGTGCGAAGAAATTCAGAAGAAGTCAAGGAACTTGCCAGGTTTGATCTGCCAGATGAATTTATTGATTATTTCCACGATACCTGTGGAAATAACAAGGGGGTTTATGGGATCGAAGGCAAAATTAAGGATTGGCTAAAAAAAATGCTTGATGTTTAATTATCTATTATTGCAGTCATTGCCATATCTCGTTTACAGCATATCTTGCTTTTTTTGATAACTTGTGCCAAAGTGCATAAAAGAATACAGCTTTTCGAAAGGTTTATAATTCAATTATGATGATTCATAAAAAATTGGGCTTTATCGGCGCGGGTAATATGGCTGAGGCTTTTATCAGTGGCCTTGTTAATAAACTGATTCCAGCTTCACATATTCAGGTCAGCGATATAGATACAGCCCGACTTGATTTTCTCCACAATAAATATGCCATTGAAACAACATCAGATAATCGAAAAGTGTTTCAAAACAATGATATGATCATTCTGGCCGTCAAGCCTCAGATCATGAAAACAATTTTAGCTGACATCAAACCCTCTCAACTTCACACACACCGACAGGTAATTTCCATTGCAGCCGGTATCCCCATCAAAACAATCGAAAATATTTTGTATGACGACTTGAATCCAAAAGAGCATCACTTGTTGCCAATCATTCGCGTAATGCCTAACACGCCCGCTTTGGTTCAAAAAGGGATGTCTGCTGTTTGTGGAAACAAATTTTCAACTGAGTCTGATATAAAAATGGTTCTTGAAATTTTGGGCGAAATCGGCAAGGTCATAACAGTTTCTGAAGACCAAATGGATGCCATTACTGCAATTTCTGGTTCTGGTCCTGCTTATGTTTTTTATTTCATTGAGTCAATGATTCAAGCTTCCCGTGAGCTGGGTTTCTCGGAAGATGCATCTCGAATGCTGGTCACTCAAACAGCTGAAGGTGCGCTCCAACTGCTCAGGCAACCAGAGGCCTGTCCTATAAAATTAAGACAACAGGTGACATCAAAAGGCGGAACAACTGAAGCTGCAATGCATGTAATGACTGAGCATCATGTCAAAGAGACGATCATCGATGCCATCAACACGGCTGAAAAACGTGCAAAAGAATTGAGTCAAATGTAATGGTAAAATATCTATCAATGAAGATGTTATATACGTTCACCCGAATAGGGTTGGGTATTATTTTTATTTGGGCTTCCATTGACAAAATTCTCTATCCCGGTCCATTTGCAGATATGGTTCATAATTATAAACTAGTACCTGACATCCTGATTCCTTCCCTGGCAAGCTTTCTTCCCTGGCTGGAATGTATCACCGGCATAGCCCTGATTATTGGATTCTGGGAACGGGGGGCCTTGTTTATCTGTAACGCATTGGTTGCTGTTTTTATTATTGCCCTGTTTTCAGCACTGATACGCGGTTTGGACATTCAATGCGGCTGCTTCACTGTTGATCCAAATGCTGACAAAGAAATCATGATATCGTTGATCCGAGATGTTTTCATGCTTCTTGCAGGTATTTGGGGATTGATGCGAGCCTTTCACTATCAACCACATCCTAAAAGGATACATCCACAGGTCAAATAACTATGTTGACACAAAATATTTCATATCATGCAGCTTTTATAGCGGGATTGCTGTCTTTTTTTTCACCATGCATTTTACCTTTAATTCCCGCTTACTTTACACTGATCACCGGCTTTAGTCTGGAAGAGCTGACACATGCCAATACTGAAAAAATTCGCAGAAAAGTTATTCTATCCACAGTGGCCTATATTCTCGGATTTTCAACGGTATTTATCATATTAGGTGCTTCAGCATCTTTTGTGGGGCAAGTCATTCAAGAGTATCAAACCGCCATTCGTATTATCGGAGGGCATATCATTTGTATCCTAGGATTCCATTTATTGGGGGTTATTCACATATCTGGCCTGGACTTTGAAAAACGATTTCATTTTCATCAAAAGCCCTTGCATTTCATGGGGACATTTATCATTGGAATGGCTTTTGGTGCTGGATGGAGTCCCTGTATTGGGCCAATTTTAGGATCAATCTTTATTCTGGCAGCCAATCAAAACAGTATTGTTCAGGGAATTATCCTGTTGACACTTTACTCCGCTGGGCTGGCCATTCCATTTTTATTAATTTCTTTTTCAATTCAGTCCTTGTTGGGGTGGCTTGCTCGTGCAAAACGACTGATCGTTTATGTTAATACCATTTCTGGTTTGTTGTTAATCATTATTGGTATTCTCTTAATTACAAATAAATTGCAACTTTTGGGGTAATCACATGAAAAAAAAATGTATACGTATTTTTTGTCTTTGTATCTTTCTTTTGTTTTGCGGGACAGACATTTGGGCCGGTCGCATTGAATGGATGGATTATACAAAGGGGATAGAAAAAGCAAAAACAGTCAATAAGCCTATCTTATTGAATTTTTATGCAACATGGTGTGGATATTGTAAAAAAATGGATGCTGAGACATTTTCTGATCGAACCGTGTCAACATTCATTCAGGACGCTTTTGTTCCAATACAGGTGAACTCAGACCAGCAACAGCGGATATCTGCCATGTATGGCGTTCGAGGCTTACCTTTTTTTTGGTTTTTAACCGCTAAAGCTGAACGTATTGCCGCATTACCCGGATATATACCACCAGAGACCTTTATTAATTATCTCAGATATATACAAACAGATAGCTACCAAAAAATGGATTTTAATCAATTTATGACTCAAAAAAAGACAGCTCCAACGAAAAAATAATATGGAATAATCTTGACAATTATCCATTATAGTATAAAAAATTGTGATCTTTTAATCATGAGACTGATATCTTGGTTTGATTCTTAAATTGTTTTATTATAATGTGTGACCAAATCAATAGATATCATAAAATATTGTCAATTATTTAGCCTTGAATTAATTTTCAAGTGCCAATCAATTTATTTGTTATTAAGTTTGATAAAGGAGGTTGAAAATGAGGAAAATGCTCATTAAAAACATTTTTGGATCAGCGCTGAAAAAAAGGGTCTTCGGTTCAATGATAGTCTTGATGGTCACAGCTTTTTGTGTCAACTATTCTGTGGCAGATGTCACCGAAGATATTTTAGAGCAATTAAAAACCGTTCAGTCCTACGAAGAAGTGGCAAAAAATGTTATCAGTAACGCGATCATGAACAATGGCATGGATATTGAGTCCATTACAGACTTGCTTATGGATGCTGTTGTCAAATTCGCTGATGAAATGGGTGATAATATATCGCAATCGATTCAACAAGCCTGCCAGGGTGCTATTGTAGGAACCATTCAAACCGCTGCCCAAGTGGGGATGGATGTCAAAAAAAATACAACCAGCGCTTCTAAAACAATTATGAAGAGTGCTATTAAATCGCTAAAAAATTCAAATATGACGACGGCTGCTGTGATTCAATCCGTTTCAGAAGGTACAGCAAATGGCGTTGTAATGGTTGCTGCTGGTAGCAGTGATGTTGGGATCATGATGGATCTTACTGAGGGTGCAACAGAGGGACTCGTCAATGGTGCATCAGAAGCCTTCGGACTTGCTGATCACACTGAGGTAGAAAATGCTGAAGCCATCGATGCTGCATCAAAAGGGTGCATTATGGCTATTAAGGCAGCCATTTCAAAAACAGCTATTGAATCCACGCCAATCATCGAGGCCAGTATTTCTGGCGCGATAAAAGGGGCAGGCAATAAAAAGAATGTCGTGGCACAAACATTACTTAATATGAAAAATGATATTCAAGAAATTGATGTGAATAAATATACAACCCCGATTCTTACTGGTCAGAGTACAGACGAAGAACCTAAACCAGAAGAACCGGCCCCGGTTGAAGAAGATGAAACAGAAGAAGAACCTACAATTATTGACACCCCGGCTACTGATACTTCTGACGAAGAGGAAACAACGACCACATCGACAACAACGACCACATGGACAACAAGGACCACGACAACGACCACCACCACAACAACAAAGCCTTCAAGCCCATATAGATAAACCCGTCCCCTTTTGTTAAAATAAAAAGTTTAATATCACCGGAAGCTCGTTTGATGCGCTTCCGGTGATAATTTTTTTAAATTGAAATCTTTTCTTGCTCTTGTGGCAAACCTTAAGCCTGAGCCAATGGAAAACCATTTTTAGCGATTTACCTGTTGAAAGTATGGTTTACGCTCGTCAGCTCGACTACTATCAAGCACTTCAACAGAGTACAACACAGACGGATTCAGCTCCGTTTATCGAGTTTATGTTGGGCATGATTCTCAATGCCTGCAACGAGAACACCCCCTCAAGTAACCCCTGATGTTACTCCCCAAGTAAAACGATTAATTTCAATTATCAAAGGGGAGATGTCGCGGGAAGAGTTGATGCGTGCCCTGGTTCTGAAGGATCCCAAGTATTTTCGTCAGTGCTACTTATTACCCGCGTTATCAGCTAATTTACTTGAAATGACACAACCAGACAGCCCCAGAAGTCCGACACAAAAATATCGTTTAACATCTAAAAGGATCAATATTATTCCTTAATAATCGAGGCATACAATGAATGATACCATACAAAAACAATTAGGCGCAGCCCTCTGGCAAATGCGCCGTAAAATTTATTATGTTATCAGACCCCGAATATCTCTGGAGCAATATATGAAAACCCATCCAGATATAACGCAAATCAAACCACCATTCCCACAAAATTTTTTTTCCACATTAAGGACATTTTTCCTATGATTTTATACCACTGTCCAGACATCCAGATGAAATGCGCTGGTATGAGCCGTCTATACAATCATGTGAACATACTAACAAAAAATGGTTTTGATGCCGCCATTCTTCATGCCAATAAGGGGTTTATTCTGGAGGATCAACCTTCTGTGCCCATTTGTTATAGTCGCATTCAGGAAGGGGATATTGTTGTTATTCCTGAATCTTATCCAGGAATTATGAATGAAATTAAAGCGTATCCGATTCGTCGATTTGCCATTGCCTTGAGCTGGACCTATTTATTTGAGACATTACCCGATGATATGGATTGGCGGCATTTTCATATTGAACGGGCAATGGTAGTCAGTCCATTTATTGGGCAGTTGATTGAATGGAGCATGAATATTCCAGTTCATTTAATCCATGCTGGCTTGGATGATTCCCTGTATTTCATGGATGCATCCTCAAAAAAAACATGGATCTCTTATATTCAGCGTAAAGGAACATTGGTCCCTTATTTAAAACGCATTTTAAAAGCAAGAAATAGCGATTATGTTGATCGCATTCAATGGATTCCCTTAGAAAATCTGTCTGAAACAGATTATGCGGCAATCATTCGGCAATCTGCTATTTTTTTAAATGTTTCAACAGCAGAAGGTCTGGTTTCAAGCTGTTTGAAAGCCATGAAATGTGGGACAATTGTTGCTGGATTTGATTCTATTGGCGGCGCTGACCTGCTGAAGGGGGCTGGTCAACATCAAAATAGTATTCTGGTGCAAACAGGTGATTATGTGTCTTTGGCCTATGCACTGGAACCTTTGCTCAATGATATTCTTTCTGGTAACTTGAATGCCTGGAATCCTGTTATTATGAATGGTATTCATACAACCCAACCCTTTACCCATGATGCCGAGGAACGATCTCTCGTTGACTTTTGGAACAATCACTATTATAGCGAATGACAACTTTTTAAATAGGTTTCATAAAAATTAGGATAACACTGATGAATAAACACGATTACCAAATCTCAAAAGAACCGTACTACCTCTCATGCGGCAAAGAAATTGATATATTCAATGCGTCCTATGATGCCCGATTGCCCTTGATGCTTAAAGGTCCTACGGGATGTGGCAAAACACGTTTTGTCGAATCAATGGCTTATCGATTGAAAAAACCATTAATTACAGTATCCTGTCATGAGGATTTATTTGCATCAGATTTAATTGGCCGATATTTGCTTAAAGGCGATGAAACTGTCTGGCAGGATGGACCTTTGACAACCGCTGTTCGTATTGGTGCCATCTGCTATCTGGATGAGGTGGTTGAAGCCCGAAAAGATACAAGTGTTGTTATTCATCCGTTGGCTGATGATCGCCGCACGTTGAATATTGATAAAAAAGGAGAGGTGCTGCCTGCCCATGAAGATTTTATCATTGTTGTATCCTACAACCCTGGATACCAATCGGTTTTAAAGGATCTAAAACAAAGTACGCGTCAACGCTTTGTATCCATTAATATGGATTATCCGCCACCGGAGCTGGAAGCACAAATTGTTTCTCATGAAGGCGGTATTGACTTAACAATCGCTGCTCAATTGGTTACATTGGCATCAAAAATTAGAAATATTCGAGAACATGGCCTATCCGAAGGAGCCAGCACCCGATTGTTGATTTATGCTGCAAAACTGATTACGCGCAATATTTCAATCATCGATGCATGCAAGACAGCGATTTGTTTACCATTGACCGATGACGATGCTTTACAGGAAACGCTCAACGATCTTATTGAAGATATCTTTTAAGCTGACATTACAATGACCCCTGTGCCCCCTCTTAAACATATCATACAAACAATCATTCGAAGTGTACCTGAACTTTCAGTCAGGCTCAAAGCCAGACTTGATCGCCCTCATGCCTTATCAGATAAACAGTTGTTGACTTTTTCCAGGCATGTCGAATGGGCAGGAAAGTTGGATAAACGTTTTTCAACAATTTTTGCTGAAGGCGGACTTTATCTTCTGGATCGGCTTTCGGAGTATCAATTATACATCCGGGAAGTGAAAAGATTTGGTCAATATGGATCGACTCAGGGAATGATAATGGCAAAATGTCTGTATCGTGTCATTCTGATCCGGCAAAAAAAATTTTTAAATGACTTTTTAGTAACCTTTGAAACCATGCGACGCCTGGGACCTCACACGCTGATGGAATCGTTCAATCTTCTGTGTATCTATCTTGATGAAGAAGATATTGGTTGCGCCAATGAATATCTTGAACTTCTATCACAAGCCTTTTCCCAATCATTGAGTTTCCAGGATAGCCAGATGTTTTCCAAAACCATTCCCAATTGTTGTTCTGTCATGCATAGGGATCGACGATGCTTTCAAATCCGGCAATTCAAACGGGTTATTTCTGTTTATCCACAGTGGGCTGTTTCTTTTTCAAAAGGTATGGGCAAAGGCCTGAATATTTTATCTGAATCTGCGCTAAAAACGTTCATTGATCAAGGCATTGAACGATATGAGAAATATCCGGAACGAGGTGATCGTTTCCTGACCCTTGATGCAGAAATTGCTCAGGAAAAGTATCGTCAATTACAATCCGTGGTAGCCCTGTCACAAATTATTCAGCCATTGATTCACTATGCCCAGGCCCGCACAGGTTTACCATTACAGATTCGGCCTGTTTCAGAGCTTGATACAAATGATACCAATCCAATGACCGTCTGTACAGATGGAACGACCATCTACCTGCCTGATGAAATGGGCGTTTTTCCCAATAAACGAGATAATACCAAAATATACAAGAGTCTGATTCGACTTGAAGCAGGTTTGTGTGAATACCAAACATTTGATTTTGACCTGGAAAAAGTTCTTCAACGCATTGATAAACCAGAGTTAGCAAAACATCAGGATTTAATCACGCCCGATCCCAGTTATTTTTTTTCACTGTTTCACCATCCATCCATGGCTGAGGATTTATTCAACGTGGTTGAACAGGGCCGCATTCGCCTGTGCCTATCTCAACATTATCCAGGCATGATCCGCCACACCCTGCCATTGATTCAAAAAGAAACCATTCGAATGATCAAACAATCAGGTTCATCATCACCGCTATTTTATCTCTATGCCCGTATTGCCCTGAACATGACCCCAAAACAATGCATGATTGTATACGATAGTCTGGATAAAATGATCACCGCAATATTCGACGATCTGACGCCTGAAGCTACGGTGGAACATTCAGCAGCCATTGTTTACCATATTTTTCCAAGGGTATACCAGTGGTTTAGAGAACAAAAACAGAATTATACAAAACTCATCCCCCCTTTTGGCAGAAAAATCAATGTAAAACTTTTTTATGCAGCCCATCAATCAATGGATATTCGAGCAAAAGTGATCCGTCAAAAATTGCAGGAAATGAATATCCATATCTATCAATCAGATATTCGAAAACGGCTGTCAGAAAAAAAAGGCGTTCTCACCATTCGGGATATCCGACGACTGTACAAAAAAAGAACCGGCAGACCACTGGAAATGGATGATACTCAATTGAATCAATTGTTTGAGGAATCCGATAAAACATCATCAGAAAATACACCGACATGCGATGATCCCTCATACACTTATAAGGAATGGGATGATCATTTGTGCGACTATCTGCCAGCATACACGCGCGTTTATTGCAAATCCATTGATTTGAAAAATCAGGGGTTGTATTTCTACCAACTAACACTCAAGCGCTACAGTGGGTTGTTAAAGCGGATTCGGCGCAGTTTTGAATTTTTACGCCCTCAGGGAATGATCTTTTTAAGGCGGTGGATGGAAGGCGATGAATTTGATTATCGAGCATTGATTGAATATGCCATTGACCGAAAAATCAAACAAACGCCTTCTGAACGTCTTTACATCAAGCATATCAAACAACAGCGTGATGTTTCTGTTTTTTTGCTGGTCGATCTGTCACGCTCAACGGGTTATCGTATTCCCCGGTCTCATCAGCGTGTCTTACAAGTTGAAAAAGAGGCCATTGTTCTTTTTTGTGAAGCGCTGGAGAAATCAGGAGATCGATTCGCCATTGCTGCATTTTCAGGGCTGGGCCGCCAATGTGTTGAATTTTTTCAGGTAAAATCGTTTGAATCAACGATGTCAGCGGATATTAAGCGTCGTATCAGCGCCTTGTCACCTTGCAGAAGCACACGTATGGGCGCTGCAGTACGTCATGCAACAACGCAACTCTTAAAAATACCATCAAAAATTCGGCTATTGATTGTTTTGAGTGACGGCTTGCCAAATGATTTGAATTATAAAGATAATTACGCCATTGCAGACACCCGCATGGCCATTCGGGAATCGCGGGCATCCAATGTTCATGTACATGGTATTACAGTTAATATTCAGACGACAGAAGCCCTGGATACCTTGTATGGAAAAGGACGACACACGATCATTCAGGATGTTCGTGAATTGCCGGATAAGCTGCCTGTTATTTATCGCTATTTAACAGTTTAAACAGCTTTCAGGCTGTCTCAAAAAATCTTCTTCAAAAGATTGTTTTAATGGGCCTACAATTAACGATAAGTCAGACACCGAAACTGTCTCAAAGGAAAGGCCATGTTTTATCGCCTGTTTTTCAAAAACATCTTTGGCAAAATAGTTTTCCGGTACAATCAATTTTCGAGCCCATTGACGTTTCATCGACCAGGCTTTTTCGAACAGGTCTTCAACCTCTTGTTCAGGTGGGGTGTTATCCACTACTTTTGAAAAGACAAATCCAAATACATAGCAACTTCCGGCATCCATCAGGACGTGTACATCATAAGGTTCACCAGCGACAGTGATAAAAGAGTCGTTTACTCTGAGTGCGATCCAAATGTCATTAGGGATATAGTCTTTTGGGTCCATTTTCATTTAACCTGCTCCTTATATTTAAAAAAGTTCCATAAACACAAATAAAAAAAATTATTTATCGAGCAATTTTATCATACTGTCAAATAAAAAATTTATGCGACTCTGTTCTTTTTTCTTTTCATATTAACTTAATTAATTTATATTTAATATGTTTTGAGTGTAACTTAAATAACCGG
>PEAL01000425.1 GCA_002753725.1 Deltaproteobacteria bacterium | reverse complement strand
TCATACAAGAGGCAATTCAAAGAGCAGGGATTTCAAAAGAATCTGTGCAAGAAGTGATTATGGGATTAGTACTCCCGGCTGGATATGGTCAGAACCCAGCAAAACAAGCTGCTGTTAGGGCAGGCTTACAACCTGAAGCAGAATGCTTTACTGTAAATAAAGTATGTGGATCAAGTTTAAAATCAGTCATGTTGGCTGCACAAGCGATTCAAGTCGGTGATGCGGATGTTGTTGTTGCTGGTGGCATGGAAAATATGAGTTTGGCCCCATATTTTTTAAATAAAGCACGGGCTGGTTATCGAATGGGACATGGGCAATTAATTGATCATATGATTCATGATGGGTTATGGGATATTGTAAATGATTTTCATATGGGGATCTCTAATGACTTATGTGCTGAAAAATATATTGTCACGCGTGAAGAACAAGATCATTACGCGGCTGAATCATACAGACGATCTTTAGATGCCATTCAGGCGGGTCGTTTTCAAGATGAAATATTGCCGGTTCCAATTAAACAACGAAAAGGTGATCCTATTATATTTGATACAGATGAATGCCCTAGAGAAACAAATTTTGACATATTATCCAAAATGAAACCTGCGTTTCAAAAAAATGGCACTGCAACAGCAGGAAATGCGTCTATTATTAGTGATGGCGCGGCAGCAGTTGTGGTAATGGAACGATCAAAAGCTGAATCTCTTGGATGCAATATTTTAGCAACAATTGGTGCACAAGCCTCTGCTGGCATTGATATGAAATACGTATTAGTTGCCCCTATCTTGGCAATTCCTAAATGTTTAAAAAAAGAAGGCATGGAATTACAAGATATTGATATGTATGAAATTAATGAAGCGTTTAGTGGCTCAACCCTTGCTGTACTTAAAGAATTAAAATTAGATTCATCAATTGTAAATGTGAATGGAGGAGCAGTCGCATTAGGCCATCCCATCGGAGCTAGCGGATGTCGCGTATTAGTGACACTTCTTTATGAAATGATCCGACAAAATAAAAAAACAGGCTTAGCCTCTCTTTGTCTTGGAGGCGGTGAGGCAGTTGCAATGATCGTAAAAAGATAAAATTCATAACAGTCAGTTACTCTCATTTCGTGCATGGCATATAGAATAATATGCATTTCAATCAATGCCAATGAGGTTTAACCTTATGTGACTGTTTCGCTAAAAAGGAGGTGTTATGCAAATTAACTCAATAGGTGTTATTGGCGCTGGACAAATGGGAAATGGTATTGCACAAGTCGCTGCAATGGCAGGGCTTGATGTCATTATGAATGATATTAGTGAAGAATTTGTACAGCGTGGATATGCATCCATTACAAAAATACTAAACCGAAGTGTTGATAAAGAAAAAATTTCATCTACTGAAAAAGATGAAATTCTCAAACGAATTAAAACAAGCACTCATATCAATGACATGTCTGATGTTGATTTTGTGATTGAGGCTGCCACTGAAAACGAAGCAGTTAAATACAAATTATTTGAAGATCTAGATACAATTTGTGCAGATCATACCATACTGGCAACTAATACATCTTCTATCCCTATTGGTCGGGTTGCAGCTCAAACTGAAAGACCAGAAAAAGTGATTGGTATGCATTTTATGAATCCTGTACCTGTGATGAAACTCGTTGAAGTCATTAAAGGATTGGTTACTTCCGACGAAACATTTCAAATAACATGGGATTTATCTTTAAAATTTGGAAAAACACCGGCTGAATCAAATGATTATCCTGGTTTTATTTCTAATCGAATTTTAATGCCAATGATCAATGAAGCAATTTATTGTTTATATCATGGGGTTGGTAAAAAAGAAGATATTGATACAGTCATGAAATTAGGCATGAATCATCCCATGGGCCCCCTGTCACTCGCGGACTTGATTGGTTTAGATACTTGCCTGGCCATTATGGAAACATTGTATGATGGATTTAAAGATTCAAAATATCGGCCTTGCCCATTGTTAAGAAAATATGTTGAGTCTGGATTACTCGGACGAAAAACTGGAAAAGGCTTTTATTCTTATGAGTAATGACTTTATTCGTTGATGTGTAATATTGTTAGTATATAATATTTATTAATCGTTTTTTTTTACCTGAAATCTAACTCATTTTTGATAGCAATGTGATTCACAATATATTATTATTTTAATGCATTTGATTTAGATTTCAGGTTAAATTTATTTATTTTATTCGCCTTTGGTTCCTTATTATAGTGTTAGATATTTTATTAATTCAATGATTCGATAGCATCGATAACTAATATAGTATATTATAAAAAAATCAAAGATGAATAGTATTAAAAGGAAATATATGGGTTATATATCAAGTGTGGGGATTTATGTTGATGTCGCAAATATTGCAATGAATGGTGGATATGGAATGAGATATGATGTTCTTCGAGAGTATGCAAGTCATGATTCAGCGGAAGCTATTCGATTAAATGCATATGTGGCATTCGATGCAGAACGTGCAAAAGAAGATCCCTCGTATAGAGAAAGAACAAACAATTTTTATGATACATTAAGAGATTTAGGCTATAAAGTGATTCAAAAAAACGTAAAACGATATATTGATGAGGAAGGAAAAGTATTTGTTAAAGCAAACTCAGATCTTGACATGGCAGTGGATGCATTAATGCAATCGGATGCATTAACTAGAATGTTATTGGTTACAGGTGATGGTGATTTTTTACAGGTTGTTCGTGCATTGCAAAGTAAGGGATGTCGAGTTGAAGTATTGGCATTTGATAATGTCTCTGCTGAATTAAGAAGAGAAGTGGATGTGTTTATGTCTGGATATCTTGTACCAAATCTATTGCCTGTAAAAAATTCTGTGGATGAATGGGGCCATATTCCATCTAGTGTTCGGGGATGCTGCTATGAATTTAAACATGATCGCGGTTTTGGATTCATGAGATATTTATTAAATATTCAAAAAAATTTATGGGTAACTGATACACGACGTGGTGATTCGCCCTATGAGACTGCTTATTTTCATGCATCCAATTTAGAAGCAAATGTTAATTTTGATATAAGCGAATTACCAGATCGGAATATTTTGTTTGAATTTGATATTTATCGGTCTACTCGAACTGAAGGCATTGAAGCCAAAAATATTCGGATGATCAGCCGATTATAATTATAATTATTGATTATTATTTGATTGTGAGTTTACCCATTCAATAATTGTTTATGCGTGTATGTCAGTGTGCAATTGGAAAAGTAAAAATTTGAAAAAATATATAAACATAAACTAGTTTTTTTCATTTCATCTGACATGTTTATTGACAATAATAAATATATTTTAAAGGAGACAGATTATCATGGGAAACATTGTTGAGTCATGCACTGGATGCGTTAAGATTATTGATGGCAATTGTTCGGTTTATCCTAACCCAGCAGTTGTTATGCGTTGGAAAGATAACCAGTCAAAAATTGGCTGCGCATTCAATGCCAAATCTGAAGAAAAATCAAAATCCAAGGTACGTGTTGGGCAGCAAAAACAGAAAAAAAAGAAATAACATGGATGTTTATGCTCAAAAAAAAAAGCTGTGAATGTTTAATTCACAGCTTTTTCTTTTTATGTAATGATTCATCAACAATGATAATTTGTATACCGATTTTTTATAATTTCCTATTCATAGATTCCAGCCAATGTTGCCAAGTTTTTACCTGGAACTTTATACACAAAGGTATTTTTCTTTGATAATATTTTCATACCTGGTTTGGGCCAATAATAATCAACCCAGCCCTCTTCATATTTTTTGGCTACTTTAACAAAATCTTTCAAAAACAATTTACCATTTTGATCTTTAAACGTTAACACTTTTGGATTATTGATTGCCTCAGGTGTAAATGGATGTGCATTAATTAAGCCTGTTTCTAAGTCCATTACAAAAACGTATGAGTCTTTCCACACAAAAGCACCATTTTTATCATTAAACACCTTTATTGCATTCTCAAGCCCTTTTTCATTAATTAACTGAGCCGCTTCTTTACATTTTAAAATACACTCTTCTTTTGTTGCTCGTTCTTCAGATTGTGAATAAGCCATCGTAACAGTTAATAAACATGCAATGGTAAGTAAACTAATAAATCTAATACATTTCATAAAGCCATCCTCCTTTCGATAATAATGAAGTTAATAATGAATCAAATAATGTTTAAACAGTCATTTAATCATTCATGAATTTTAAAAAATATTAATTTGGATATATGTTGATTACTGAAAAGTCAACGTGAATTTTTCATTTTTACGTCTGTCTTGTTCTTGTTTTTATCGATCATATAATTCTCTTAATTTTGTGCCAGTCTGTTTTAGTCTGTGTAAAATTAAAAAAACAAATAAATTTAAATAATTATATAAAGAAGCAACGCGCGCATTGAAAAAAAAATTCATCACTCCCAAAAAAATGTGTAAGAAAATCATTAATTGATTGTCAATTATAATAGAAATTCTTGGTATGCTTTCATTGTTTTATTCATAGAAAGCTTTATTAAACTCATTTTCAATTAGAAAGGAATCATGTGATGAGAAGTATTAGGTTTCGGCAATTAATTTCAATTCTGCTATTAATCGGTTTCATGTTTTTTCCA
>PEAL01000424.1 GCA_002753725.1 Deltaproteobacteria bacterium | reverse complement strand
ATTGCTTTTTTTGACTTCCGAATTTAAAGATTCAGAACTCCAGCAAGAATATCAAAACTTATAGACCTATGCGGCTTTCGTTCAGATGTACGATGGGCGAACATAAGGTTCGCCCTTACACGTTCGTGGCACATAAGAAAATGGGGAATTTATTTTTCGAGCATTCCAAAGTAACCAATCATAAATTAAAGGGAGGGGTTATTGCTGCAATTGATCGGGTCGAACTGAAATATTGTTTAAGGGGCGCATTCCCAAAAAGTCGGACATTTCTTTGCGCAAAAGTTGCTGAAATCTGTAACCGAGGGCTTTCAATCGGCTTTAGCCCATAGCCGTCAGGTTAAGCACGACCAGCTGAAATTGTACGTCCGCCTGGGGTTGAAACCCCAGGCTATTTTCTGTCGTCCCTTGCGGGACTTGAAGTGTTTTTATTCCCAGATACGTTGATTGTCATCATCAACCTTATTTTTTTTCAAGAACGTGACAAATTCCTATTGCTCGCGCTTAAAAAAAACTAATCAAGTCCCGAAAGGGACGACAGAAAATAGCCTGGGGTTTCAACCCCAGGCGGACGTACAATTTCAGGTGGTCGTGCTTAGCCTGACGGCTATGGGGCCTGCCCCTACACGTTCTCGGACATAGGTTCGTTTTCAATTATTGTTCAAGGGCAGGCACAGGGGCCTGCCCCTACAGTTTGTCTTCGTACATAGGTTTGTTATTGGTATTTGTTCAAATCAAAAGTCCGACTTTTTGGGAATGCGCCCAGGAATAACTTTAAGTGGAAAAGGGGTCAAGACTTGCCCCCCTTTTCTTTCTTTTATTACACAAAATATTCAAAATCAATTTTTCCGTCGACCGCTACGCGGAGAGAAGTTTCCGCTCCCCCGTTTTTCCGAGCGGCTCCACGACCTGCCAACATGCCTCACCGCACTAACGTGCTGGTGGTCATGCTGGCTGGTCGTTTCGCCTTTATTTGTTTTTTATTCTCCCATTGGTTTATTTGTACTTTACTTGCTTCTTGACCTGACAGGTTCTTTTCAACGACCTGGGGCACACAAGCGAAAGCCCAGGTAGTTGTTCCTGTTCTCAGGCCTGTAACTGAAGCGATAAGCAGAGCGGCAGTACCTGGCGTAGTTGTCCCAGCTGCCGCCGCGAATCACACGATCCGAGCCTGCTATAGGTCCAACAGGGTCTGTCACTGTAGTTGAAGGATAACCCTCATACCAATCATTACACCACTCCCATACATTCCCTGACATTTCTTCACACCCGTAAATAGATTGCCCATGACAAAAACAACCCACTGCGCTTGTTGATTGAATAATCATCTCACAATTCATTTTATCCTCATCAACAGTCTTTCCCCAGGGATAAATTCGGTTCTCGCCAGCTTTCATTTTGATTTCCGGTTTGTCGGAGCATATGTCTGTTGCATGAACAATATGCGGTTGTCCTGGCTGTTCACTGCCGCCCCTGCTGGCTTTTTCCCATTCAGCTTCAGTGGGTAATCGAATGTCTTTATCCGCAGGCAACAGGTTCAATTCCTGATATTTAACTGTCAACCACCGCGTAAAGGCTCTGGCTTCATACCAAGTGATCCCCACAACCGGGTGATTGGGTAAATCAAAGTTCCCGCCATATGATTTTGCTCGTTTTCTATTTTGGAAGTTTCCATTCTTCCAAAGACCATCATCAATGGCTTCCTTCCAAAAGGCTGATTGATCATAGCCTTGATCATCGACAAAACATTGATATTGTGCCTGGGTAACCGGATAAAGGGAAATATAATAGGAAGACAATATCACGCTATGTCGTGGTGCTTCATTTTTATACATATTCTTGTCTATCTCTGGATCACTCCCCATCAAAAATGGCCCTTCCGGCACATAACAGAATTTTATCTGCTCAACGGTCATCACTTCTTTTCTTGGATCATCCAGAGTTGCCAGCAAGTTACCGGCTTCTGAACGTTCTATTGCGGGTAAGTCGTTTCCTCTGATAATGTAAATCAGCCAGTTTTTGATACGCTTGAGTTTTTCTTCATTGCGCGGTAAAATTTTTTTCAGATTGGCATTTTCCAGCAATACCTGAGCGGCCAGATATGCGCCATGAATAGATACCCGATCCACTGGCTTGCAAACGTCCGAATGACAAAGTTCTTCAGCTAAAAGCCATACAGAGGATTCGCTTCCTCGTCCGGCTTTGGCAGCGGCAAGAAGGGTAACTTCACGCCAGCGGTTTAAATCGTTACTGGCAAGCTGTGACACCTTTTCAGGAAAGTTCGTGTCAGTTAAATAACAGGCCGCCAGATATTCCTGAAATGTCCGATGGGGAAAGGTATAAACCCCAACACCACGTTCCACAAGAATGCCGGCTCTGTCACGCAAATAACTCACCAGAAGTTTGGGGTTGACATCCTCGGATGTAATGTCCATCAGTCCTTGAACCAAATCTTTTTTTAAAATATCCGCTGTTTCCTTTAAATCAGGTTGGTTTTGATGGGCCTCGAAAGCCAGTTGATCAAGCAGGTGACGAATTGTATCCCTTGGCTCCACTTTCAGCCATTCCATCAAGCCGGGTTGCCAATCAACAGTATTTCCTGAGTCATCGGTAATCAATCGTGGACGTTCCCACCAGTCCAGGAGTAATTCAACCGCCTCGGCATATAAGCGCTCTCGTTGTTCTGGAAGACTTCCCCCTCGCCAGGCATGGAGGCTGCCCATCAATGTCAGTAACAGAGGACGTTCGGCGAGTTCTCTCAATTGCTTGCTGTTTTTGATGGCTTGTTTTAGCAGAACAGCACGCTTCTGAGCATTGTCCGGATGCATGTTGCGAATTTCTGCGATATGGGCATACCATCGCTCAACAAACACATCAATTTGAGGCGGGCTGAAAGGTGCCAGGGTTGCTTCGGTCAGGCCGTTTATTTTAAAATTCTGATGTTGATAGGCATAAGTTCTAGCAGTCACAAGAATCCGGCATCGATGAAAGGCCACCATGAAATCCTCGATCACCTGTTTGATTTGTGTTCTTCGGGTATCAGCTTCCGGTACCTCATCCAGACCATCAAACATGACCAGACCGCCATTTTCCTGAAGTTCCTGTTTAAACAACGGGCCATAATCTGACAGGTGAAATCGATCCAATTCTGTTTGAATAAAATTCCACAAATGAGACGCTGTTCCTTGAATGTGGCTGTCAGGAAGGCCTCGGGCGACAAAATCCCGAAGAATAATTCTGAGCGGCAGTAAGGTTTTGTGCTTCCATACTTGTGGCTGTGGCTTTTTTTTATCATTTTCATCCACTGGCAATGGGCGGGTTAACAACTCCAGATTGGCCTGTGGATGATGCAATAATTCCCCGGCCAGACACATGGTCACAAAATTGACAAAGGTGGTTTTGCCACTTCCCGGAGCCCCCATTAAAACCAGATGGTGATGTTTATTCAGCAGGTTCAGGGCAGAAAGCTGTTTGGTTCGCGTTTGTTTAGACTGCATGGACTCGTGATCCATGTTGTGTGTCAACAGGGCCGTATAAATGGCACTTAAATTAAGTTGTTGTTCTTTTTCGTTGGATGTATTCCGATCAATGCCTGCCAGATTCAAGATGCCCACTTCTTTTAAGACACGATGAAGATAAGACGCTTTCAATTTTTCATGGTTCACCGATAGCGGGACTGTTTTTACAGGGGATTTCAACACCTGGGGGCACTCTTTCTTGATTTCAGGAATCATCAAGTCCAATTGATCATTGATTTTAAGCGTTAAATCCTCAGGGGAGGTGAATGTTTGATAAATTTGTTCATAATCTTCGATGTCTGATTTCAGCTGAAAAACCGCCATATACTGTGCAAATTCTTTGGTTTGTATGTCACCATCCCAAAAAAAGACCAGCAGGCGCGGGCGCTGAAATTCTTTTAAATGGTCATAAGCCAGATCAAACTCTTCACGGGTAAACTGCCCGACTTTTTTCTTGAACAGAATCAAGACAATATCGCAGGCCAGCATTTGTTGTGTAAAATAGTCCTGAATACGTTCTCCTCTGAACACATGAAGCAGGCGCTCCCATCGAATGAGTTTTAAGCGAACCGCCTGGGATTCAAGTTTTTCATTGGTACGCGCAATCATCAATTCGATTTGATCACGTTCATGTTCCAATTCATTGGATGATGCTAAAAAAATTTTGATGGTTTGCATGGGGGATTGACCGTTCTTAAAGGTTTCACTGAAAACAAAACGAATAATTCCAGGCCATTTGTCTTTAATATCCTGCAATATAAATGGACGATTCTGAATCATATTTTTAAATGCTGCCCACTCATCGCAGTCTTCTAAAAACATGGATACCTGTTTAGGGGTGATCACTGACGTAAATTGAGCGATATGTTGTTTCAGGGAAGTATCAGTAAAAGTATTCAGTAATTGATCAACCAGATGAATTGAATCATTGAACGATTCGGAAAGCTCAAACGACGGCGCAACATGATGGAAGGTTTGATAAATGATAGTATGATTAAAAAAAAAGGCCAGTTCATTTAAAACAGTTTGTTGATACTGATCCATCGTTAATTTTGAAAATAAAAAGTTTCGTTCAGAAGTATCTAATTAAAAAAAAAA
>PEAL01000061.1 GCA_002753725.1 Deltaproteobacteria bacterium | reverse complement strand
AAGGAACGTCTATGGCTATCAATGATATTGCATTTATGAAACAAGCCCTTAAACATGCTGAAACAGCTCTGAAACGCGGTGATTTCCCTGTGGGGTGTGTGCTGACACTGAACGATCAAATCATTGCCACCGGAGAGCGTACAGGTACAATTGATTCAATCAACAATGAATTGGATCATGCGGAGATCAACGCTTTACGACAGTTGAATAAACGTGAATTTCATAAGAGCATTGACACAGACTGTTTAACCATATATTGCACTCTGGAACCTTGTTTAATGTGTTTCAGCGCGATTATGATACACGGTATATCTCGAGTGGTATACGCTTTTGAGGATGTCATGGGAGGCGGGGCCGGGATTGATCGTTCTTCCTTGACACCATTGTATCGTAATCATCACATAGAGATTGTTTCCGGTGTCTGCCGAACAGAAAGTCTCCGCCTTTTTCAAACTTTTTTTTCTGATACCAAAAACAGTTATTTAACAGATAGCTTTTTAGCCAATCATGTGCGCAATCAGGTCATATAGCGTAATGGTTAGGAATACTCGAAAAATAAGTTCCCATTTTAATTTCGGAGACACGATCCTTAATTCGATGAATAGTGGAGTCCTAAAGCTTTAGCTTTGGGAGTTCCTTAATTCGATGAATAGTGGCGTCCTAAAGCCTTAGCTTTGGGAGTTCCTTAGATTTTCAATGCGTTGTTTTTCTGTAACTCCCAAAGCTAAAGCTTTGGGACTCCAATCTAAAATGGGGAACTTATTTTTCGAATATTCCTTAGTAATCTTATTTTCGCTTACGGATAAAAAAATGATACACAGTAAATATGTTATGTCCTGGATATTCATTGGATTATATTTTTTATTAATATCTCCAATATCGATCGCATCAATGATCGTTTCTCCTCAAAAAATAACCATTTATCAGACGGATATTGCAGAGCAGACGGATGCCTCATCCAAACATTCTGCTGCAACGGTTATGAAAGATACCTTTCCCATCCCTTATCTGTTTACGCTTCCTGATAAGGCTGTTATTGATTCCTTTCAATCTGACCCCTCTTTAACCCAAATAACAGCGTTGGATTCAGATGTTATGGCGCGAAATGTGTATATCCAGATTCCCTTTCTTCGATATGCTTCCAAAATAAATTTTAACCTCTTCCCAGAGTTTCATCGCATTGCATCACGAACACGGATTGAATTTCGTTCAGAAGATGATTTCTCCTGGTTTGGAACACTGAATGGATCCAATGAAATCACTATTATCCTGACTGTCAAAGGGCAAGCCCTTTGCGGAAATATCACCAGTGACAACCAAACCTATCACATCGAACCCATATCACCGCCCTTGCATCGCATTTCTTTATCTGATTACTCAAAACTCCCCAACGAACATCTTCCCATCGACACGCCAACGGTATCTCAGACAGATCTTCCCGAAGACCTTTCTTATAAACGCGGTGATGATGGTACCATTATTCATGTGATGGTTGTTTACACGCAACAGGCAGCCCTTGAATCGGGGAGTATAAATGCATTGATCCAGTTGGCGATTGATGAAACCAATCTGTCCTATGAAACAAGCAAAATTCAAACCCGACTCAATCTTGTTCACACCCATCAGGTTGACTATATGGAAAGGGATATTCTAACGGATCTCGAAAGATTGGCTTCTCAGCATGATGGTGATATGGATGAAATTCATGGGCTCAGAGATCAATACTGTGCAGATATTGTTGTATTGATCGAATCCGTGAATAATTATTGTGGCGTCAGCTATTTGAATGCAGATTCAGAGCATGCTTTTTGTGTGGTATCCAATGAATGTGCCACAGGTTATTATTCTTTTGGCCATGAAATAGGGCATCTGTATGGTGCAAGGCACAATCCAGAAGCTGATTCCGAAGTGTTTCCTTATCCCTATGGGCATGGATATCTTCATGCCAGCGGCTGGCGAACAATCATGTCCTATAATAACAGCCAGATTTGTCCAGGAGGGATGTGTAAACGCATATTGCACTGGTCCAATCCCAGTATGCGATACCAGGATATTTATATGGGGTCGTTTTCCATACATAACAATGCTCGTCTGCTTAATGAAACAGCCATCACACTGGCAAATTTTCGCTATTTTGGCAAAGGATTTACCATCAATAATACTGGAGAAGAATCTCTGACAGTATCGTCGATCATGCCTGAAAAAAAATGGAGTAAAATCATTTATCCGCCAGAATGCCCGTTTGAGATTGCACCCTCTCAGAGCAGGTCGTTTAAAATTATGGTGGACTGGAAAAGCATTCAATCCATTGAAGACAGCTATATCTGGATAAATACGCAGGAAAAAGAAATGAGTGTTCAGGTTACCGCCATTCCCAGTGCATCTGCGCCGGTGCTGTCTGTAACGCCCACTAAAATTCAATGCAATACAAGCACATTGATAACAACAATACAGATTGACAACGATAACCTTGCTGCCAACACAATGAAATGGCGTGCGGTTTCCAATACCCCCTGGATTACTGTCATTGATGGGAATCGTGGGACTGGACAGGGCCTTGTCAGTGTGCGCATTGATCGAAATTTAATGGGAATGCGGACAGGCCTTTTGAATGTTACCGCTTTTGATGCGCAAAATATTTGTCAAACAGTTAAAATTCAACAATCAGGAAATCCTTTATCCGTGACACTTCCCCAAAAAGTAAAAGAAAGTGATACCCTGTTGGCAAGGGCGGGCAAAATCTCAGTACCCCAGCCTTTGGATAAATCCCTTCGTGTGAAATTGATTACCTCGGATCCATCTGAAATAACGGTGCCTGAATATGTTGTAATCCCTGAAAAAATGTCGTCAACCTTTTTTGATATCACGATACTGGATGATACTGAGTCTGATGGCCCTCAAAAAGTTTTTATAAAAGCTGAAGCTGCAGGTTGGCTATCAGGCGAAGCAGAAATAAACATTCTGGATAATGATGGCCAAGGGATTATTTATGTTGGTGCTGATCAATCTTATAAAAATATACAAGATGCTGTCTGGGATGCTGCCCCAGGAAGTTCGATACTGGTTAAAAATGGGATCTACACTGAAAACTTGATACTGGACAAAACCCTTCATATTTATTCAGAAAATGGCCCTGAACATACGCTTATTCAAGCCGAAAAACCTAACAATCACGGTGTGGAAATTCATCACAGCCATACGATTATTGAAGGCTTTTCCATTGGTGGGGCAAACTATTATGGAAAAGCAGCGATATATCTTTCGAAATCGGCAAACAATTGTCTTGTAAAAGATAATATCTGTGGGATCAATGATCAGGCAAACAATTATGATGGTATTTTTGTGGATGGTTCCAACAATCATACCCTTTCAGGCAATACCTGTCAGTACAATAAGCGATATGGGATTTATTTGGATCAAACCAAGGATAACACACTGTTTCAAAACACCTGCCAGTTCAATGGGAAAACAGGCGTATACGTGCTGAAATCACAAAAAAATATTTTATGTATGAACACCCTGCAATATCATCAGGACTATGGCCTTTATCTAAAACAGACGTCAAATGATAATCAGATCTATTTAAACACGTTTGTTAAAAATACCAAAGCACATGTGTATTCAACATCAGTGGTCAATATCTGGCAAAATGCAGTGCCTTCTAATTACCGTTTTGCTCGAAAGCACTGTCGGGGTTTTCTAGGCAATTATTATGATGATCATGATCTATTGGATCAGAACGATGATGGTATCACAGATGACTTTTACACCTTACCCAACGATGAACCTCAAGATGAATACCCTCTGGTCGCTCAACATGATCACTATGAACTTCCCACACGTTTTGCTGACAATCTTCAACAATTGCATCATCAAAATATGTCACACATTCAGGAACAGCGCCTTTGTTCTTCAGGTGAAGCACTGTTATTTAAATCCAATCTTGAAACAGACCTGACATGGGATATGACAGAGCGTGATGCATGGACCGGCAATATTCGTTTGATGCAACCCCTTCAAGAGAATCATGTTCTCAATCTTCAAATAGGGATTACAGATGAAACCGGTATGTTTACTGGCATGGGAAAAGCCCTTGATATTCAAGGTGACAGTGAGCGGAAAAATCTTCTTTTTTGTATTTTCCCAGGGCCGTTCAGCACACCTCCAGGACACTGGTTCGCTTTTCAAGTGACCAATTCGAGTCCTCAAAATTATACCATCATGACCGGTGGCGGCCAGACTTATATTTCACCCTATCAACATTCTCATACCAATGCCCGGGAGTGGAGTGTCGGTCCAAATGCTGTTTTTCGAAAAATACAATCGGCTCTCAATTTTTCTGAAAAGGGATACACAATCACTGTGTTGCCCGGCGAGTATTCTGAAAATATTCATATTGCTCAACCTATTTCCTTAATAGCGGACAAAGGATATACCCAAACAGTTATTTCATCAAAAACTTCCGACAAAAATGCCGTGCATATTACTGCTGACCACGTTTATTTAAAAGGGTTCACCATATATGGCGCCAATAGAAACAATGCCGCAGGTATTTGTATTGATAGCGGCGTTGCCCATTGCCGCATTGAAAACAATCGCTGTGGCTATGATACCAATCATACCAATGATTACGGAATTCTGATTCAATCAAGCATGGAAAATACCATTATGAACAATCACTGTATTGGCAATGAGAAACATGGTATATGGGTGGATACGTCTTTCATGAATCATTTCAGCCAAAACTGGTGCTACCGCAATCAGGCCTATGGCCTGTTAATGACCCATTCTCTCTACAATCGTCTGGAAAACAATATTTTTGAAAATAATGATCTTCGAGGCATTTATTTAAAAAAATCATCTCGCAATCAAATGAAATATAATATCATTGATGCCAATAAAAAGGATGGGATATACATTGATAGTGACAGTCTCAATAATTTAATTGTTTTAAACAATTTCGTGCTGAATCAACGACGAAATATCGATGCTTATGGGGTCAACCGATGGCAGTCATTTAAACCCTATGTATATAAATACCAGGAAAATATTTTTACAGGGTATTTGGGAAATTATTATAGTGATAACCGGATGCAAGATATCAATCAAGATGGCATTGACGATTTGCCTTACGAGGGTTCAGGAACAGATCAGACCGATACCCATGCACTTGTAAAACCTTTTTCTGCTTATGTATTGATCCACAACGATCAATCGATGCCAGTAGCATTGACACAGAATCAAACAATACCTGAGCCTAAACCAATGACGTCTGTTATTGATATGCTTGTATCTCAACATCCAGAACCATTGCCTGAAAAAAAATCAGAACCGTTGCTGCCAACTGATTTGGAAATTCCATTAAAGGAACAGGTACCCATTGTTCATAATTCTGAAAAAAAGGACACTGAAATACAGGACACTGAAATACAGCCAATTCTTATTTTTACAGATGTGCCTGCCTATGGAAATCGATTGAAAAATCTTAAAGGACTCTTACTCAATGCTGTTCCTGAAAATCATCACATCGCGGTTTATATCAATGTTGAAGGCAATGGATGGCGAAGCAAACCCTATATAGAGCAACCGGTCATCTCTATTGGCCCTGAGGGAATGTGGGAATGTGATATTACAACAGCGCCTTTTGATCAAAATGCCATTGAAATTGTTGCATTTGTGTTTTATACAAACGATATACCACCTGCTTTAATGAATGCTCCTGTCTTGCCGGATGCACTTTTTGAAAAAGCCGTGGCTGTTGTGCGGGTATCCAGACAATGAACGGTATGAATGGAGGACCATAATGACAGAAAAAATTTTTTTCAAAAGTATCAAAGCCCGCCTTACCTTCTGGTTTTTTTTTATTGCCATTTTGCCCTTGATCATTCTTGGATACAATGTTTATCTTCAACGGATAAAATCCATCAAACAGGAAGCTTTTATCAAATTAACAGCCATTCGTGATCTTAAAGTGGATCAACTCAATACCTGGATTGATGAAAGAACCGGAGACATCCGGTGCATCGCTGAAAACTCGAGCATTAGAGCATTAGAGCCTGTTTTTCAAAATAAAAACCGGACTGAAAATAGCAAACTTCTTGAAAATGCCAACAAGGAATTAAACAGCTTTGTGGTTAATTTTATATCGTATTATGAACTATTCATCATTCATTCAACAAGCGGTCATGTTGAGGTTTCGACAGATCAATCATCTGTTGGCACCGACAAGTCTTCCTCCGCTTATTTTCAAGAACCACTACGCACTGGAAATCTATTTATTCAGGGTATCTATTATTCAAAAACAGTCCATAAACCGTCAATGACCTTTTCCATACCGTTACGTTCTTTGTCTTCTCCCAAAATTTTTGGCATTGTGGTGGCGCGCATAGATTTATCAGCTTCACTCTATCATTTGTTTTTAGATCGAACCGGCATGGGAAAGACCGGTGAAACCCTGATTGTCAATAAAGATGTTATCGCATTAAATGCATTGAGATGGTTTGACAATGCTCCCTTGAAGCTTAAAATTGACGCCAGGCCTGCCATTCTGGCCTCACAGGGAAAAAAAGGCATTATAGAAACAACCGATTATAGAGGTGAAAAAGTACTGGCCGCTTACACATACATTCCCAGGACGCGATGGGGATTTGTGTCCAAGCAAGACCTTAATGATATTTATTCGCCGATCTATATTATGATACAAGGAATTGTTATCCTTCTGATCATTTCAGGTCTTATTGCCTTTTTTTTATCAAGTGTTTTGGCAAATGCGATTGCTAATCCTATCCTTAAAATGGCAAATGTTTCAAAAAAAATCCAGGAAGGACAGTATGACGCAAGAATCATCAACATTGGAAAGGACGAGCTGGGTATTCTTGCAGCCGATATTAATGATATGGCAGCATCCATTCAGTCCAATATTCATGTTCAAAATACTGCTTCTGCCATGATGAAACAACTGTTGGCCACATCAAACTTGGAAACATTTGGAAACGTCGTTCTGGAACAATTGCTCATTGAGACAGATTCTCAGTATGGCGGTTTTTATATCCGTAGTGGCGATGAAAAACAATTTAACTATTTGTGTTCAATAGGCATTGGGGAACAGGCGTTTCAATCGTTTGATGCTTTATCCCTGGAAGGTGAATTTGGAAAGGTGTTTGCAACTAAAAAAATCTCTCATTTAAAAGATATTCCGACTGATACTGTCATTTCTTTTAAAACATTTATCGGAACGATTATTCCCAAAGAAATTATCACCATTCCTGTTTTGGTTGAAGCAAGTGTTATGGGGATCATTTCACTGGGAAATGTTCGTCCCTATACACGGGAAAGCATTCAACTTGTTTCTTTGATCTGGTCAGGCATGAATACTATTTTTTATAACATGATGGTCAATGCAAAGACTGCAGAACTGGCCGCTGAGTTAAAACATAAAAATACAACGCTTGAAGCAAATTCAACGGCAATGAAATCTTTAAATACCGAGCTGAAAACACAGGCCAGGAAATTGGAAGCACAAAGAATACAGGTTGAAGACGCCAATCGATTAAAAAGTGAATTTCTGTCCAATATGAGCCATGAACTCAGAACACCGTTAAATTCAGTGATGGCGTTATCACGCGTATTAATTATGCAAGCCAAAGATAAACTTTCAGAGGACGAAGGGCATTACCTTCATATTATTGAACGGAACGGTAAACGCCTGCTGTCACTGATTAATGACATTCTTGATTTATCCAAAATTGAATCTGGGCGGATGGACCTTGAAATAAGTTATTTTTCAGTAGAAAAAACACTGGATACGATTGTGGAAAGTCTTGTTCCCATTGCAGAAGAAAAAGGAATCAAGATTATTAACCATCAGTCGCATCCTTTGCCGTTCATTCAAAGTGATGAAACACGTGTTCATCAAATTATTCAAAATATTCTGGGAAATGCCGTCAAGTTTACCAATGAAGGAAGTGTTACCCTGTCATCAACCAATGACTCAAAGAGCATTATCATTACGGTCAAAGATACAGGTATAGGCATAGCGGAAAAGGAACTGCCCTATGTGTTTGATGAATTTCGTCAGGTTGATGGCAGCATGTCCCGCAAGTTTGAGGGAACAGGGCTTGGGCTGGCAATCGCCCAAAAAGCGGCTCAAATGCTGGGCGGTAAAATTATTGCAGAAAGTGAAGTGAATAAAGGATCAATGTTTATCATTGTTTTACCCATTGAAACAGGGACTCAATCAGTAGAATCCCAACGCAACAGTTTAATCCCTGACACGGGGGGGAAGCTACAACGTAAAACCATTTTGAGTATTGATGATGACCCTGGTACTCTTAACTTACTGTCTTCATTTTTATCCAATGAAGGCTATCATACGATGACGACAACATCGGGTGAAGAAGCAATTCTGTTGGCCCAAACCAATCGGTTGTTTGCGATCACTCTGGATGTGATTATGCCAGACATGGATGGTTGGGAAGTTCTGCAAACCTTGAAAAATGAACCCACAACCAGAGACATTCCAGTAATCATGATTTCCATATCTGATGACAGAGAAACCGGTTTTGCACTGGGCGCTATGGGTTATGTCACGAAACCCATTCAAAAAGATGTCTTGCTTCATGAGATCAGAAAATCAACAAACAATAAAATACATACCATCATGCTGGTTGAAGACAATCCATTGGAATTGAATCAAATGGAGCGTATTATCCTTAATGAAGGTTTCCAACCTATTCCGGCAAATAATGGTTTGATGTGTCTTGAATTAATGAAAGAAACAACCCCGGATGTGCTTGTGCTGGATTTAATGATGCCAGGTATGGATGGCTTTCAAGTCATTGAACATATGCGGAGCCATCCTGAAGCAAGAGAGATCCCAGTAATTGTAGTTACAGCCAAAGACCTGACCTCTGACGATAAAAAGAAACTGTCGCGTAACGTCTTTTCAATTCTGAGTAAAAATGAAACGGTTTTGACTGAATTACTGCTTAAAATCAAATCCATTCTTTCTAATCTTTCTACCTTAGAACCTGGCGCAGAACCAAAAGAATCTTTTTCGGAATCCGAAAAAAAACTTTTATTGGTTGAGGCGCCCATAATTCAAAAAAAATCATCTATGGAATCCTTTCCAACAGTTCTAAAAAAATCTAAAATTCTCATTGTTGAAGATAACCCGGATAATATGACTACAATCAAAGCAATACTTCAGAATCAGTATGAAATCATCGAAGCAACCGATGGTGAACAAGGACTTGAAAAAGCCTTTAGCGAGAAACCTGATTTGATGATATTGGATATTTCATTACCCAGGTTGGATGGCTACAGTGTTGCAAAAAAAATCAGAGCCGATCACGCTTTAAATCAACTACCGATCATTGGAATGACCGCTCATGCAATGAAAGGTGATCAGGAAAAAATTCTCACAGCCGGGTGTAATGAATATATTTCAAAACCCATTGATCCGGAAACCGTGATGGCTTTAATCCATAAATGGTTATAAGGAATTCAACATGTCAAAAATATTGATTATTGATGATACTCAGGATAATCTTATCAGCATATCCGCACTTTTAAAAAATTTGATGCCTGGCAGTGAACTTTTCACCGCCCAATCTGGTGAAGAAGGCATTGTAAAAGCAAACAAAGAATGCCCCGACACCATACTGCTGGATATCATTATGCCTGGAATGGATGGTTACCAGGTTTGTCAACAATTGAAAGCCAGTGATCAAACCAGACACATTCCAATCATCTTAGTGACAGCCCTCACAACAGGTGCCGCCAGCCGGATAAAAGGGCTGGACCTTGGCGCGGATGCTTTTTTGTCAAAACCCATTGATCCCGCAGAATTAACCGCTCAGGTCAACGTTATGCTCAGAATTAAATCAACAGAAGATCAGTTGCGTCAGGAGAAAAAAGCGTTAGAGCAACGGGTCAAAGAACGAACAATGGAGTTGATTCAAAAAAACCAGCAGCTAAAAAAAGAAATTGACCAACGTCACTGTGAAGAAGAAAAACGAAAAAAATTGGAAGAGCAACTGATTCATTCTCAAAAAATGGAATCCATTGGCATTTTGGCTGGCGGCATTGCTCATGATTTTAACAACATTCTTGGTGTAATTACAGGAAATATATCCTATGTATTATCAATGTTGAATCCAGAGGAAGAACCCTATGAAGTTCTCATGGATGTTCAAGAAGGTGCAAACCAGGCACATTCTTTAACACAGCAATTGCTCACATTTTCCAGAGGAGGGATGCCCGTAAAAAAATTAGCCCGGATTGAACCGATCATAAAAGAAGCGGCAACATTCGTAACAAGAGGATCTACTTCGGTCTGCCAATTTGATTTTTCAAACGATCTCTGGTCCATTGATGTTGACCAGGGGCAGATCAATCAAGTCTTTTCAAACCTGATTATTAATGCCAATCAGGCCATGCCTGATGGCGGAACGATTCATATAAAGATAGAAAATACAGTACTTGATACAGACAGTACAGTGCCATTGCCAGGTGGACACTATGTTAAAATTACTGTCCATGATCAAGGTATTGGAATCTCTGAAAAACATCTATCTAGAATTTTTGAACCCTATTTTTCAACCAAAACAAAAGGTAGTGGGCTTGGACTGGCCACGACTTATGCGATCATTCAAAAACATGGAGGCCATATTTCTGTGGCATCTAACCTGGAAAAAGGGACAACCTTTCATATTTACCTTCCAGCAATGAAGACGCCTTACATTGTTTGACTTGAGAGGCGGTATCTTTATCTTGACTTATAAGATGATATCCATTAAAAGTCCCAATACATAATTTATTTAATCCATTTCAAGTGTCCAAAACGGACGAAAAGGGAATCCCGTGAGAATCGGGAACGGACCCGCCGCTGTAATCGGTGACAAAGGCTACACCATGTCACTGTCTGATGTTTTCAGATGGGAAGACGTAGCATTAGGATGATCCGAAAGTCAGAAGACCTGCTTGAAATGAAGAAGATAACCTTCGTGGAAAAAGGTTTTCTTTTGATCAAGTGGAAAAATACGGATTCCCCGGATCGTTTAACGATTCGGGGTTTTTTTTTGCACTGTCCTTTTTTGAACACGTTGGTTTTGAACACGTTGGTTTTGAACACGTTGGTTTTGAACACGTTGGTTTTGAACTATTTTGGGTTTATCAGGGTGTGAAATATAACATACCGGTTAATGCCACTCCCTGTGTTGCCATTTTCTGGGCAATGAAATGCCGATCATTGCCCAGAAAATTTTTTTATGATGCCCCTATTCTCTTTATCAGTGCCTGTCATCGATCTTGTTTGTGATTTGAATAATCATCTCCTGGGCTTTTTCATAATCATATGAATGGATAAATGTCTTAAGAGGATCAACATGGTCTGGAAATTCTTCTGTAATCAATACAAATAAAGGGTTAAAATGGTCAATAGCGTTTGTGCGCCCCTGATCAAGGTACTGATACAAATTATTTAATTCAGATTTCATAGCCATAAAATTGATTTCTTTTGCATGCTGCTTGTCTTCATGGCAAATGGATGGTTCTTTTTCTTTCAAAAATGGCAGGTATTGCTTAATGAAAGAAAGCAGCGTATCAATGGTGTTGACCAATTGCTGGAGGGAAGCTTGAATCTTATCTTCAACCTTTGTCTTAATTGATTCTTCCAATAGAAACGCAGTGTTCTGCAAAAATTCTGCACCAATGTTCCCCCCCAGACCTTTGAGCGTGTGGGCCATTATCCTTAAGTCGTTGATCTTGTTTTCTTTTTTTAGATCTAACAACCGCTGGGAAGTATGTTGATAGTCTTCGTAAAACTCCGATAGCATATTTTTATAGAGCTTTTCATTACCAGCTGCCCGCTTTAAACCGATTTTGATATTCAGACCAGGAATTTTTTCTTCCAGAAACGATATATCACTCGACCTATCACTAAGAGAAGGCTCAGAGGATTGTGATATTTTATCTGAATGGATCCATTGAGAAACAACATTAAGGCAACGTTCGGGATCAATGGGCTTGGCAAGATAATCGACCATACCCGCCCGGAGGCACTTTTCACGTGAATTGCTCATGGTATGGGCTGTTATGGCAATAATGGGGACTTCTGGCTGATGAGAGCTTTCTAAAAATTGCTGAATTTTTTGGGCTGCTGAAAAGCCATTGACAACGGGCATTTGAATATCCATCAATATGGCATCAAACATCTGAGAGTGTCCTTTGACTTTTGATAATACCTGATCGATAGCTTCCTGACCATTCTTAACAATTTCTACCTGAATGCCAGAACTCTCAAGAATATTTTTCATCAATTGCTGATTCATCTCGTTATCTTCAGCCAGCAAAACACGAGTATCCGTAAATTGATAGCATTTTCGTTTCTCTTTTTTTTCTGTCAACTCTTTTTTTATCGCTTCCATTTGCGCATCTGTTTGGAGATATTGATCACAATTATCTGTTTTTATAAAACATTCCAATTTATATAATCGTAAATAGGTTTCAATTCTTACCCAAATAAGGGGCTTGATATATGGAGCATAAATAATATCTGATATACCCATGGCAAAAGCTTTTGGAATATCAATGGAATCTGGTGATGAAGCAATCATTAATATGGGTAAGGATTTTTTCTGAAGCGATAATTGATAGCATAATTCATAAGGATCCATAAAGGGGATATGAATGGAAACCAATGCAATATCAATGTCTGCCACTTGTATAGAGTCAACGATTTCTTTTTTTAGTGTCAGACATTGAATCGTGTATGTGCTTTGTTTTAACATATCGCAAAAGACTTGCTCTTCAATACGTTCCTGATGATATGCGAAAAAAACGCGCTCAGTTCCTTGAACTTTTTCAAATGCCATAATTATATTCCTTTTTTCTTTGAACTTATTTGTAAAAGTGATAGATTAAAAATAATTTTTTATTTTTTCAATGCTTTAAAAAAAATTAAGGTTTATATATATGTCTATGTTTGTGCCTCATGATTTCGTTTCATTCAATATTTTCATTATTTCTATTTTAATATGCACACTTTTTTTTATTATTTCAAACATGAAAAAACGAAAAAAGGCGAACAGTGCACTGGAAGAGATGAAAGACCATCTTGAAAACATGGTTGCTGAGCGAACTCGAGAATTGACCCTATCCAATCAACAACTTCAGGAAGAAATTGTCAAGCGTGAACGCGCTCAGGAAGCCTTACGCCGGGCCAAAGAAACTGCTGAAGCAGCCAATCGGGCAAAAAGTGATTTCTTGGCCAATATGAGCCATGAACTTCGAACACCGCTGAATGCAATCCTGGGGTTTTCAAAATTAATGGAGCATAATTCTGATGCCGCAGAACTACAACGTGAGTATTTGGGCATTATCAACCGAAGTGGTGAACATTTACTGGAATTAATCAACGATGTTCTCGAAATGTCAAAAATTGAAGCAGGCCAAATTAAGCTGAACTTGTCGAGCTTTAATTTGCATCATACCATCAAGGGTATCGAGGATATGATTCGCGGACGAGCTGAGAAAAAAGGCCTGACCTTTAAGGTTGATTGTCTCAATATACCACACTTTATCAAAACAGATGTCAGTAAATTCCGCCAGGTGTTGATTAATTTGCTCAGTAATGCGATCAAATTTACTGATTCAGGTGCCATTCATT
The DNA here is from genome assembly GCA_002753725.1 of Deltaproteobacteria bacterium. GTDB lineage: Bacteria > Desulfobacterota > Desulfobacteria > Desulfobacterales > Magnetomoraceae > Magnetomorum. The sequence goes on along the minus strand of PEAL01000061.1, from coordinate 6,400 downwards.
TAAAAGTCTCAGGAAAAGAATTTCATACAGGTATCGATTTCGCGCCACAAATACTTGAAGTTGAAATTGAGGACACCGGCATTGGTATTGCTAAAAAAGAAATGCATGCAATTTTTGATTCGTTTTCAAGAATCAGCCATGATAAATATGGAATGGAAGGTGCAGGGCTTGGACTCGCAATCAGCAAAAAATTAATCGAACTGATGGGCGGAAAGATTTCTATTGAAAGTGCAGAACAATTTGGATCCATATTCCGATTTACCATCCACTATCAACAAGCCAGCCAGATGGAATCCATGCAACTCAGTCATCAAAACGTTGTGATTTCAGTAAATAAAAACTGGAAACATATTAAAATTCTCGTTGTTGAAGATAAATGGGAAAACCGGTTGCTGTTAAAACGTCTGTTGCTCCGTGTGGGCTTTCAAGTAATTGAGGCTGAAAATGGTCAGGAAGCCATTCAAGAATTTCAAAAACATCAGCCAGGACTTATTTTTATGGATATTCGTATGCAGCTCATGAGCGGTATTGAAGCAACCGCTAAAATCAGGTCACTTCCTCATGGAAAAAAAGTCAAAATAGTTGCTATTACAGCTCATGCATTTGAAGAGTTTCGTGAGGACATTCTTGCTGTGGGATGTGATGATTTTATTCGCAAGCCTTATCGTGAATCTGAAATTTTTGATAGTATTCAAAAACTTCTGGGCGTAACGTTTGTCACTGAAAAACGATATTATACAAATCATACAAAACATCTGACAGTATCACCTGCCGTTGAATTGCAAAAAGACGATGTATCTGTTTTGCCAAAAATTATTCGAAAAAGAATAAAAACAATGGCTGTCAATCTTGATGCCAGCCGCTTTGAAACACTTGTGGAAGAAATACGTCAGGAATATCCAGAAATAGCAGGCAAATTGTTTGAATTATCCAGACAATTCCGATATGATCACATCTTAAATTGTCTAACAAAAGAGGACGAACATGTCTGAACAAAATGAATCTAAAGGAAATATTCTGGTTGTTGACAACAATCCGGAAAATTTACGATTGCTTGAAAAAATGCTGACAGATGACGGATATAAAGTCCGTCCTGCGATCAGTGGCTCACTGGCTTTAATGACCGTTCAATCAGCATTGCCAGATTTAGTATTGTTGGATGTTCGCATGCCGGACATTGATGGATTTTCTGTGTGCGAAAAATTAAAATCCGATGATACCACCAAAGACATTCCTGTTATTTTTATCAGCGCTTTGGAAGAACCCATCAATAAGCTTAAAGCCTTTGACGTTGGAGGATTGGATTATATTACCAAGCCTTTTGAAGCTCAGGAAGTTCTGGCCAGGGTGAAAACACAAATCAATCTCAGAAATATGCAAAAACGTCTGACATCTCAAAACAAACTATTGCATACTGAAATCTCAGAAAGAAAAGAGATTGAGCGGCAATTGCATATCACCCAGCACGACCTTGAACGGCGTGTTGAAGAACGTACAAAAGAACTGGTTCAAGCCAATATTGAGCTCCAGGCAGAAATTCAAGAGCGGAAGGAGGCTGAAGATGCCAAAGAACACTTGCTGCGTCAACTTCAACAGGCCCAAAAATTGGAAGCCATCGGAACACTTGCCGGCGGCATTGCTCATGATTTTAATAACATTCTCACCATTATTCACACCTGTTCCCAATTGATATTAAATGAACTTCAACAGAATTCAAGTGCATTCAGAAATATTGAAAAAATTTTAAAAGCCAGTGAAAGGGCATCGGAACTGGTCAGCCAAATATTGACATTCAGCAGAAAAAGTCAAACAACAACGTTTACACCAATAACGATTGTTCCCATCCTTAAAGAAACTGTAAAACTATTAAAATCAACACTTTCATCCAATATATCCTTAAACTGCAAGATTGATGGTGATTCCGCATTAATTTCAGGGGATGCCATTCAGATTTATCAAGTGATCATGAATCTTTGCACCAATTCATTCCATGCTATGGAAAATATGGATCAGGCCACATTAACGCTTTCTTTGACTCAACAAAACATTACAAAAGAAGATGTGTCGAATTACCTTTCCCTGAAACCAGGCATGCATGTAAAATTGACGGTCCAGGACACGGGTGAAGGCATTGATCCATCTATTATTGAACGAATTTTTGATCCTTATTTTACAACAAAAGGAAAAGGACGTGGCACAGGTCTTGGACTGGCTGTTACAATGGGAATTGTGGAGAAACATAAAGGCGCTATTTATGTAGAAAGTAAACTTAAAGAAGGAACAACCGTTAATATTTTATTTCCAATCATTGATGACATTTTGGATTCAACGCCTGAAACCCATCAACCCATTCATAAGGGCAGCGAGCATATTTTTTTAGTGGATGATGAAGTTGATCTGCTTCATACCGTAAAACTGTTGCTGGAACATTTAGGATACAAGGTCACGGCAGAAAGCAATCCCATTGAAGCACTGGCGGTATTTGAAAAAAATGCCCACCAATATGATCTTGTCATGGCCGATATGGTCATGCCAAAAATGAATGGTAAACAATTGGCTCAAAAAATTCGAGAAATACGAGCAGATCTTCCAATTATGATCTGTTCCGGAAAAAAATCGGATTTATCAGAAGAAGAGAATCAACGCTTTGGTATTACCGGCTTTTTAATGAAACCGTTTCTAAGAAAAGAATTGTCTGAAAATATTCGCAAACTGTTAAACACGGGCTAAGTCTATCGTGAATATTTATTTATAGAGCTGTTGCTTGACCGCTTTCTTTCAAAATGGCTTGAAGTTTTTCTGCTAATTTTTTAGCCTTCTTTTCGGCTTTCACAGCCTTTTGTCGCTCCTCTTCAGCTCTTTGATGCTCCATCTCAAGCATGTTCTTAGCCTTTTGTCGCTCCTCTTCAGCTCTTTGATGCTCCATCTCAAGCATGTTCTTAGCTTTTTGTAGTTCAGTTTCAACTTTTTGTCGGTCAGCAACTGCTTTTTGTCGTTCTGTCTCAGCTTTTTGATATTCATGATCAGCCATATCAGCCCTTTTGCACTGTTCCTGATAATTCGTTAACACATAAGATTTATACACGTCGTCCTTGATTAAGTCTTCTAATAAAGGTTGAGCGTATAGATCCTTTACACGAAATTGAAAATTTGGCAGTACCTTTGATTGAATAATGCCATTACGAGGAACTATTTTTACATATTTTCCTTTGGAATTAAGGCGATAAAAGGCCGTTTCCTTATTTTTTCTGTCCAGGATAAAATATTCTTTAACACCAACTTGACAATATTCCAGTCTTTTGATCACAGTATCTTTTTCAACCACTTTTTTGTCAGAATCTGACAAAAATTCAATGCATATATCAAAACAACCTTTGTATGTGCGGTCATCAGGTTCAATTTGAACAGGGTTGCTGGCTAAGATAACTGCGAGATCGGGCTTACGTATGGAAGCCTTCTTGTCCGGAAGATTGAGTTTGAATCCTATATCCAGACCAATAAGCCTGGCTTGTTTAAATGTTTTAATATTTTCTTTGATAATTTCAATAAACCAATCGGCCAGTAAATAGCTCGCAAAATCTCCCATAGCTTTAACCTCCAGTACTCCATCATTCCATTCATATCTAAAATCAGGATGTTCGTAGTAATGTTTCCAATAGTCTTCTTCAGAAACTCTTAATCCTTCCTCTGATTGAGGCGTGTCATCTGCCAGTATCAAAGGCGGTAAAGCGGAAAAAACAGGTATATCTGGCTTCAAATTATTATTCATTCCAGGAAAAAAAGGGATCGAATGCTCGGTAATCTGTACGTGTTGTAAAGCTTCCATCGTTACTCCTGTATTAACTCTGTCCTTGAATAGTTATTTAGATAGCTGTTACTTGATCGTTTTCTTTCAAAATGGCCTGAAGTTTTTCTGCTAATTGTTTCGCCTTCTGTTCGGCTTTCACAGCCTTTTGTCGTTCCGTTTCAATCGTGTTTTTTGCTGCTTGTAATTCAGTCACAGCCTTTTGTCGTTCAGCCTCAGCCATATCAGCCCTTTTGCACTGTTCCTGATAATTCGTTAACACATAAGATTTATACACGTCGTCCTTGATTAAGTCTTCTAATAAAGGTTGAGCGTATAGATCCTTTACACGAAATTGAAAATTTGGCAGTACCTTTGATTGAATAATGCCATTACGAGGAACTATTTTTACATATTTTCCTTTGGAATTAAGGCGATAAAAGGCCGTTTCCTTATTTTTTCTGTCCAGGATAAAATATTCTTTAACACCAACTTGACAATATTCCAGTCTTTTGATCACAGTATCTTTTTCAACCACTTTTTTGTCAGAATCTGACAAAAATTCAATGCATATATCAAAACAACCTTTGTATGTGCGGTCATCAGGTTCAATTTGAACAGGGTTGCTGGCTAAGATAACTGCGAGATCGGGCTTACGTATGGAAGCCTTCTTGTCCGGAAGATTGAGTTTGAATCCTATATCCAGACCAATAAGCCTGGCTTGTTTAAATGTTTTAATATTTTCTTTGATAATTTCAATAAACCAATCGGCCAGTAAATAGCTCGCAAAATCTCCCATAGCTTTAACCTCCAGTACTCCATCATTCCATTCATATCTAAAATCAGGATGTTCGTAGTAATGTTTCCAATAGTCTTCTTCAGAAACTCTTAATCCTTCCTCTGATTGAGGCGTGTCATCTGCCAGTATCAAAGGCGGTAAAGCGGAAAAAACAGGTATATCTGGCTTCAAATTATTATTCATTCCAGGAAAAAAAGGGATCGAATGCTCGGTAATCTGTACGTGTTGTAAAGCTTCCATCGTTACTCCTGTATTGAATAAGGTTTTGAGTGCGCTTTAGCGTTGTTTTTCTGTGAGTCCCAAAGCTAAAGCTTTGGAACTCCACCAAGGGAACGTTATTAAATTGTGGTTCCTTAGCAAGAAAGAAATACAATAAAAATATACAACTACCTCAAAAATTGCAAGTGCCATTTTTAACTATTTAATTACATTGCCTTATTTTTAAGTTTTAACCTTTCCTGGATCTTTTTCTTTTACTTTCCGTTCAGAGCGCATGGATTTGAGAACAGATTTTATTTGTTGTTCCATCGTGTTTTTATCCACAGTGGCATCATTTTTATCGATGATGCCACCCAGATAATCCGGCAATTCCAGACCTGCCATTTGGGTGATATCTTGCAATGGGGGAAGGCTTTTGATCAATCCAGAGATAAAATTTGATGTTGTTGTTTGGCCGTTTTCATTGGCTCCAGAATCCCAAACCGTAATTTTATCAATTTTAAGCTGTTTGATGGCTTCAACCTGGAGCTTAACAATTTCATACAACTTTTCAATTAACAGAAAATTGGCCGCTGCACGGGAATCCCCACCGCAACTGTCCATCAATAGCTTATAGCCTGAAGCTTTGCTTTCAAGAACTTTTTGAATACCTTTAGCTTCAGCATTGAACCTTGAAAGAATAGCATCAGCTTCACCAGCCGCTTCCCGTCGTTTCTTTTCAGCTTCTGCATCAGCTGCGATCTCAATTTTTTGTTTTTCAATTTCTTGTTGAACCAGAATCTCAGCATTCAGTCGCTCTTTTTCAGAAAGATATTGGGCTTTTTGAATTTGGGCCTCAGCAGTGCGCCTGGCAACCTCACTTTTTTGGCTGGACTCAGCACGTTGAACTTCAAGAAGAGCGGTCGTCTGCGCAATATCTGCCAGGGCTTTGTTTTCTCCGGAAACTGCTTCAGCTTCCTTCTGTTTGACATAAATTCGTTTATCAGACTCCGCTTCTTTTTCTCCTTTTACGCCTTCTGCAACATTTCTTGCGACACTAATGGTTTTTTCCTTTACAGCTTCAGACTCTCCAATAGCACCAAATTTTTCCTGTTTAGCCACTTCAATTTTTGCCTTGTTCACCGCTTCAGATGCCGCTTTTTTTCCAATACTTTCAATATAATCTGATTCATCTGTGATATCGGTAATATTGACATTGATTAAATAAAGACCAATTTTATTCAATTCTGGTTCAACATTTTTGCGAATGGCCTCCAGAAAACTTTCACGATCCTGATTGATTTGCTCAATGGTTAAACTTGCAACTGTCAAACGAAGTTGTCCGAAAATGATTTCCTTACTCATGCTTTCAATTTGAGCTTTTTCCAGACCTAAAAGTCGTTCTGCAGCATTGCTCATAATATTGGGCTGTGTATTAATTCCCACTGTAAAGGTACTGGGAACATTGATTCGAATATTTTGCATACTCAGTGCATTTTGAAGAGATATGGGAATGGTCATGGGGGTGAGACTTAAATATGTATAATCTTGAATCAAGGGCCAAATAAAAGCGCCTCCCCCATGAATACAATTGGCATGCTGTACTTTTCCTACTTTTC
>PEAL01000423.1 GCA_002753725.1 Deltaproteobacteria bacterium | reverse complement strand
TTTTGTTGGTATTTCATTCAAAAATATAGTATAAAATTAATTTTTTATTCGATTCATGAGCTTCGGGCATAAACACCTTATCAAGATAGCCCGGCTTCAGGTGCTAACCGTATGTATATGATTACTGGATTTGAAAAAATTGTAGAGGAACGGATTCAACATGCACAACGGCAAGGTTTTTTCAATCATTTGCCAGGAAAAGGATTGCCATTGCCTGATGAAAGAACAGGTCTCAACAATGAACTACGGATGGCATATAAAATTTTAAAAAATGCCGATTGCCTCCCACCGGAATTGGAATTAAAAAAAGAAATTCAAAGCACTGAGGATTTACTGTCCACAATGACAGATACAAAGGAAAAATTCAAAACAATAAAAAAGCTTAATTTTCTTATCATGAAACTGAACCTGTCCCGCAATCTTTCTGCGGATATGGACGTTCCTCAGCATTATTACGAGCAGCTCGTTTCGCGAATTGAAAAAGAATAGATCTTTTTGACAAGAAAGGCACTATGAGTATGAAAGAAAAAGAATCCAGTCTGACGGGTGGGATTTTTTTGGCTTATTCCATTATTATATTGCATGCATTGATGGTTGCATTTTTGTTCATGCTGATTATCTTTTTTCAGGGAATTATTCATTACATGTTTTGGATTGTTTTGGCTGGCATCGGGCTCACCTTTTTTTCAGGATGGTATTTTTTCAGACGTCTGAAAAAACACAGTCAAAAACTCAAAGATATCCTCAATGACCCTGCCTTTTCAGGACGAGCAATTGAAATTGCATTTTTCGGTGGATCGGCTGTTTTAAAAGTCAGTGGTCAAAACGACCAGCCCATTGCTTTAGGATATGAACCAACAAAGGCTTTACCGTCACCGGATGATACTCGTAACCCATCAATGAATGATTTAAAGCGTCTGGCGGACTTACTGAATAACAATTTGATTACACAGGATGAATTTATTCGTTTAAAAGAAAAAATTTTAATAAACGATGATTAAGGATACAAGTATGCAAAAAATTACTGTCGCTCTCCTGTCTGGTGGCATTTCATCAGAGCGTGATGTTTCCATTAAAAGTGGAAATGAAGTTTATAAGGCTTTGGATAAAGATAAATACCATGTGATCCGGTATGATCCAAAAACAGATCTTGCTCAAATCGTTGCCGAGCATTCAACCATTGATATTGCACTGATTATCATGCATGGCCCCTATGGTGAAGATGGCACGATACAGGGTCTTCTGGATTTACTGGGAATCCCCTACCAGGGATCAGGCGTTCTGGCAAGTGCTGTCGCTATGGACAAACTTATTTCAAAAAAACTTTATGAAAAAGAGGGCTTAACGGTCCCACCCTATATGGTGATTGATCAGAATGATTATCATCATGCCAAAGATTCAATCAGACACCTGGGACTTCCGGTAATTATTAAGCCTGTCAAAGGGGGATCCAGCATTGGTATGGATATTGTTTATTCTGAATCTGATTTATCTGTTTCACTTGAAAATGCTTTTCAATACGACCGTCAGGTAATACTGGAATCTTATATTAAAGGAACAGAAGTGACCTGCGGCATTTTAGGCAATAATGAATTATTGCCTTTACCGCTCATTGAAATTGTGCCCAATCAAGGATACCGATTCTTTGACTATGAGGCTAAATATAAACCGGGTGCCACTCAGGAAATATGTCCGGCCAACATTGATGATGATTTAACCCTAAAAGTCCAGGAATGTGCCATCAGAGCCCATAAGGCCTTGGGATGTCGTGGATGCAGCCGAACAGACATGATTATCAATGATGGTGAGATTTACATTCTTGAAACCAATACAATACCAGGCATGACACCAACCAGTTTATTGCCACAGGCGGCACAAGCCGGAGGCTTAAATTTTAGCCAGTTACTAGATCGATTAATTGAACTGGGGATGCAAAAATAGTCTATTGATTGACTCTATATAGATAAGAAGATCAATGCTATCCAACGGTATTTCCAGAATATAAATTAATTTAACATAACAATAATTAACATTATAAATACAGGAGGTAATTATGGATTTTGAACTCTCAAAAGAACAAAAAGGGATACAAAAAGCCATTCGTGAGTTTGTCAAAGGTGAATTTAAAAAAGAAGTGATACTGGAACTGGATGAAAAACATGAATATCCAGTCGATATATGGAAAAAAGCTGCCGAACTGGGCTTTGTTGGTATTCATTTTCCTGAAGAATATTCTGGTCAGGGACTGGGTGTACTTGAAAATGTAATTGTTTCTGAAGAATTATGCCGTGGCGATTCTTCTGTTGGTGCTTGCATTCTCCTTGCTGGTTTTGCATCAGAAATTGTTATGCGATGCGGTTCAAATGAACAGAAAAAAGAATACCTGACAAAAATTGCTGAAGGAGAATACCTGTCATGTGGAGCTTTTACCGAACCAGATCATGGTTCTGATATCACTCGGATGAATACAACCGCGATAAAAGATGGTGATGACTGGATCATCAATGGCAGCAAAATATTTATCACCAATGGCGGACCGTTGGCTGGTTTTTATTGTGTATTATGTCAGACAGACCTTGATGTCACGCCTTCTCATCGCGGCATGAGTGTGATTTTGGTTGAAGCAGACCGTCAGGGGGTTTCAACAACCAGTGTTGGCAATAAAATGGGTATTCGTATGATGCACACGGCTGAAGTTGTCTTCAAGGACGTTCGCGTTCCCCAATCCAACTTGATTGGAAAAGAAAATCGTGGTTTTTATCAAGTTCTTGAATTTTTTGATGAAAGTCGTGTAACCATTGCTGCACAAGCTCTGGGAACGGCACAGGGTGCCTTTGATCGAGCATTGGCTTATGTTAAATCCAGAGAACAGTTTGGCAAAAAAATTGCTCAATTTCAGGTTACCCAGCATAAACTTGCAGACATGGCAACCAAAATTGAACTGGCCCGATTAATGACATATAAAGCGGCATGGAATTTTGATCAAAATCGAATTGATCCCAAGCTTACCTCAATGGCTAAAATGTTTGCTGCCCGGACTGCTGTTGAAGTCTCAGATGAAGCCATTCAGTTGTTGGGTGGTTATGGGTATATGCAAGAATATGAGGTTGAACGTTATGCGCGTGATGCCAAAATTACCGAATTGTATGAAGGTACCAAAGAAATCCAGAAAAATACCATTGCCAGCTATCTGATTGGAAAAATCAAGTAGCATTTCTTAGGAATACTCGAAAAATAAGTTCCTCATTTTAGATTGGAGTCCCAAAGCTTTAGCTTTGGGAGTTACAGAAAAACAACGCATTGAAAATCTAAAGAACTCCTAAAGCTAAGCTTTGGGACTCCATCCAAGGGATTTCAAATGAGAAAGTGTTAAAACATCAGTTGTCAGATACACAATTGATACTGGATTTGCCTGTTTTGTTCTATTTTGAACGGGCAAAGGTCATTTTGTGGCTGCTTGAGTTTCAGGAGGATAAAAATCAGTTTTCTATATATAAACTATTACATTATATTACATTGATGATGGAGGCTTATCCAAAAACGCTGGTTATTCCAACTGTTTTGTTTACAGACCGGAAAAGATGGCGAAAAGATGTGGATAGAAAATTGATCAATCGTTTTAAAGATAAACTATATCTTCATTTTGAATATCAGTTTGTAAAACTGTTTGATTATAATGCCAGTGATTTTTATGACAGTCAAAATCCATTGATTTCCATATTGTTACCCAAAATGAATTATCCAAAAGAGGATCGACTGACAATCATAACCAAAGCATACACGGGATTGTTTAAATTAGCATCAGCAGCATTATTTACAAAATATGTCGATTTTATTGATGTTTACTCTCAAATAGAAGAATCGGAAAAGGAAACAATATTGGAACATTTTTATAAACAAAAGGAGTCAACAATGTTAGCACAATATATTAAGAAAAAAGGCGTTGAACAAGGCATGCAGCAAGGCATGCAGCAAGGCATGCAGCAAGGCATGCAGCAAGGACTTCAACAAGGAATACTGGTAGCACTTTCAGAAATTGTTGGAACTGTTCCCCAGGCGATTGCTCAAAAGATACATTCGATTGAAAAAAGTGAAATATTACAAAATTTACTGAAGCAAGCCTGTCGTTCCAGGACAATAGATCAATTTGAGAAAGCGTTGGTTGGGCGCATTCCCAAAAAGTCGGTGCTTTAAAAAAAACCGACTTTTTGAGAATGCGCCCGCGTGTTGGTTTCAATATAATTATAGTTTTCGATGAAATATATTTTAGAACGAATACACTAATGAATATAAAGGCATTAAATGACAACACAAATGGATCATGATCATAATTTCAAAAACCTGTTCATGGATTTTCCCAAAGAAGCACTTGAATGGCTGTTGCCTGATATAAAACAAGCGTATGGCGATATCTGGAACATAGAGTTTATTCGTGAGGAACCGAAAAAACATCAGTTGTCAGATACACAATTGATACTGGATTTGCCTGTTTTGTTCTATTTTGAACGGGCAAAGGTCATTTTGTGGCTGCTTGAATTTCAGGAGGATAAAAATCAGTTTTCTATATATAAACTATTACAGTATATTACATCGATGATGGAGGCTTATCCAAAAACGCTGGTTA
>PEAL01000422.1 GCA_002753725.1 Deltaproteobacteria bacterium | reverse complement strand
ACATCTGTTCGTTTAATTAAAGAGAGAAAATAAATAAACACCTCCTTTCGATATTAGTGTGCAATTTTTTCACTACAAAAAAAGTGCTATCAAAAATAAATTTTATATGTAAAAAAATTGTACATAAGCATGCAATAAATAAAAGATCAATAGATCAATAAATATCCTATTTTATTCGAATTGTAAAGAAGAATGCCTGTGGCTTTTGACAGTCCTAAACAATGAAACATTTATTGAATTTTTTGCGGAAAAAAAAATAGCTTGACAATCAGTGTTGAAATGTTTACTAATTGCTAGTTAAATAGTTTATTTTGTTAATTTTTTGAAATAATTGAATCAATGAAAAATCATTCATTGAAAACGCCTGACGCGAAAAATAAGAATTAAAAAATTTTTCTTAAATCCGGACATTTATCGCTGTATAAAAAGCCATATCTAAAAAAAATCTATTTTAGAGCTTAATTTTTAAATGACCGTTTTTTTCTTGAAAATATAGATAGTTCTTTAAGTTCAGGCAATGAAAGGAGACACTTGTAATGAATCGCATTAAATGGATCATCCTTTTGGGTATGATGTTTTGTGTAGCCCTTCCAGTAATGGCTGCTGATCTTGCATTTCACGGGGATCTAAACCATCGGTTTATGCTCCACACCAATCATTTGGATTGGTTTAAAGGGGTTCCTGCGTCAGCGTTGCATGATGGCAATGTTGAAGACAGTTTTGCTGAAGTTAAATATCGACTTTGGACAGAAGCCAGTGTCAATGATGGCAAGGTCAAAGGGGTATATGCTATTGAAATGGGTGGCCTGCGATTTGGTGCCAGTGGCTCCCTGGGAAAGGGTACCGGTGGTACTTATTCAGGTGATGCCGTTAATATTGAAACACGATGGGCATATATTGATTTCCAGATTCCAGGAATTCAAAATAAATCACGGGTCAAAATAGGTCTTCAACCGTTCAAACTTAACCCCTGGCTCTGGAATGAAACAATCCTGGGAGTAACATATACTGAAGATATTAAAAATATCAGCTATCAACTGGCATGGTTAAGGACCCATGATGAACGCAATTGGGATAATAAACAAATGAATACTGATGATATTGACTTTTTGACCGCACGATATGGAGTTACGCTGTTCAGTAATAAGTTTAAAGCCAATATTTTTGGGTTGTATGGATTCAATGATGATGCTGGCGAATTAAATCCTGGAAAAATACAATCAACCCAATATCAAGTTAAAAAATTATCCAAAGAAACAGGCCTGCGGTTTTGGTGTGTTGGAATGGATGGTGGGGTATCGATGCCTTTACCTGATCTCCCACTTGTTCCATCAAAAGATGCAAAAGTGTTCGTTAAGTGGGATACTATTTTTCAGTTTGGAAAAATAAAAAATGCTCGTTTTTATGATGGTATCCTCAAAGGTTCAACGGATGCATACCTTGTAAAAGACAAAGATGGCAAAATAGTAGATCAATATCATGCTGAGGGTGATTTTGATATATTTGCTTACACAGCACATCTTGCAGCCGGAATTGATCTGGGCAGAGCTAAATTAACCTATACAGGATGGTATACATCAGGAGATAGAGATCCTTCAGACAATGATTTAAATGGTTATCTGGCCATTGATATGGATGCTGAAGACAGTATTATTATCTTTGAGGGTAATTATGCTGACGACATTTGCTTTACTGATGCGCATTATATCCTGGATAAAGGCTTTATCATGAATAAGCTGGGGGTCGATTTCCAACTGACAGATACTATAAAAGTCGGCGGAGCAGGCCTGTACATGATGACATCTAAGGCTATGGAATATCAAGATCCCATTACTGATGAGTTGTATCGTACCCGATCCATTGGATACGAAATTGATGCTTATGCAAAGTGCCAGTTATACAAAAACTTGGAATTTGCCATTAATGGTGGTTATTTATTCAGTGGCAGCGGAATGGATGTTTTTGAAGAACCTGATATTCGCAATGGATTGGCAGATGAAAATATTTACATTATTGCATCTCGAATCCGTTTTAAATTTTAGCTTGTTTGATATTAATGCCGGGGCAACCTTTATGTCCCGGTAAAATAAAAATCAAAGAAAGTGAATTCTTTGATGCGCCTGTTAATAAATTCCAAACTTTCATATATTCAAGCCTGCGCTGTTCTTTTTTTTGGCTGTTTGTTTATCTTGCTGATTTGTCCTCTATCGTTTTCTTTTGCCAGAACAATTAACCCGTTAATTATACAGGATTTATCCTCTATCACCGGATATATTGTTAAAGCGCAGTCTCTTGATACTTATATTATTGATCTTGATGCGCAAGATGGCATTATGACAGGTGATTTATTTTCTGTCATTACAGAAAAAGAATCCTTGACCCATCCCATTACCGAGAATATCATTGGAAAATTAGATGATGTCAAAGCAATTCTTAGAGTTACTCAAATCAAAAAAGGATACACGTTTTCAACTGTGGTCAAAATGATAACCGCTGGTGTTATTCATCCGGGGGACACAGTAAAACGTTATAATCAGATTCAAACGAAATTTATCGACCAAACAGGCAATGGTAAACAACTCTATACCCTCCTGTTAAAACAATTGCCACACTTCGCATGGCAACCATATTTAAAAATTATACCAACAGATAATTCTATTCCAAAAAAAAATAATATTACACAGTTAAATTTATTTTTTCATCAGAAGGGTCTTGAAATAAAAGATAGTGATAATCGTTTAATCCATTATTATCCACATACTGAGTTATATATCCGCCAGTCACCTATGGAGGGATCATCTAATTTAATTTATTCAGACCCTTCATTTGAAATGTCCGATGCTTTTCAGTCATATCCATCCTTTCAAGCATTGGGTGACATCGATGAATTCGTTCAAACAGCTGATTTTATCGTTAATGAAGATCAATTGTTTATGGCTGCTGCTGATCATAAACGAATTTCTATTTTTCATATTGCCAATCATTATATCACTAAAGTTGCAGAAACGCCTGTTCCGATGCAACATCATCCTGTATATCTGAATTGGTGGCGACCAAACACGATTTCAAAGCCTCATCTAACCGTTACATTTTGGAATAATCAGGATATTGAATCAAAAATATATGTTTTCCACGAAAAATCGCTGTCAACATTGGCCTATGGGATTAACTATCATTTGGCATCCTATGATACAAACTATGATGGAAATCCTGAGACACTTCTTGGTCAGTCAATGGATCGGGAAACTTTTTGGAATAATCGGACGTATCGATTGCTTTATTTTAATCGAGCGCTTCGTTTATCCAGACGATTCAGGACACCTGGTTCTTTTACAGTATATGGCAGTATCCTTGGTGACATGACCGGGGATGGATACCTGGAAACCATATGGGTTCGCAATGGAATATTGCGAATATATCAGGGCAAATCGTTTTTATATAAAACATATGTGGGTGACTTCCCAACACAAAGAGTATCCTATGATATTGATCCTGTTGCTAAAAAAACATTGTTTCGAGATGTTTCCATCTATCCCAAACCTGTTTTTTATGATTTAAATAATGATCATCATCCAGAGTTATTTGTTATTCATTCTGAGCGGCCATTTTTAAGTCAGATAGGATTCAGTAGCCAGGCTGTTCGGACATGGATCAAATGCATACGTTACCATAACAAAATGTTTTATAGTCAACGCGTTTCACGTGTTTTTGATTCCAATATTCAAGCTGCAACCATATACAATAATGATTTCATTATATTACTGGGGATCACTGACCGAGATGCTGATAATCAGAACCATACAAGCGTTATTCGATGGCCAGTGAATAAAGAATAATAATGATTTTTTTTGGGCAATAGACTATTCATTGAATAACGATTCCTTTAGCTTTTCAAATTTTTTTATCAAATAAAAATAAATCAAACCCGACTGCCATGTTGCAAACCTTGAAAGGAGGGCTCAATGATTGCTTACGCTTACGAACCAATCATTGCAAAAGAAGCGAATTTTTTCCCAAGTTATTCCAAACCACCTAAGAAAAATCTAAAAAAAACAGAAGTATATAATGATATTGAACAATCTGAAGATGGTTTGTTTGTCGATGAAGCGACATATTGGGATCTGTACTATGAAGATGATAATTTTCACTACGAATGGAACAATGGAATACTGGAGGAAAAAGAAATGCCAACATTTTATAGTGAATTATGTGCAAGCTGGTTCAGTAAAATAATAGACCAATTTTTGATTGTTCACCCTATTGCTCGCTTGATTAAATTTGATATCGGATTCAGTATGACCCTTTCTAATAAAAAAACAATTCGAAAGCCGGACTATGCGATTCTTTTAAATTCAAATACAATACAACCGGATAAGAAAGATTGTTCTTACAAAGGGATCTATGACATGTGTATTGAATTTTTATCTGATACGAAAAAAAAGTATGTTATAAGGGATACCGTTGAAAAAAAATTTGAATACAGTGCTGCAAAAGTCAAAGAATACTATATTATAGATACCAATAAAAAAAATACCGCTTTTTATCGATTAAATGCAAAAGGCAAGTATGTTAAAATTAAACCTGACAAAAATGGTGTTATCCGTTCAAAAATTCTTCCAGGATTT
>PEAL01000421.1 GCA_002753725.1 Deltaproteobacteria bacterium | reverse complement strand
AGTGCTGCAAAAAATACCAAACATATTAAAATTTTGAGATGAACTTTCATCATGATTCTTCCTTTCAAAAAAAAACATCACCAGTCTTTATTGACAGGTAAATGATTTTTGGGTCAAATTGTTGTCTTCACTTGACTCCCAAAGTTTTTCATCAGAATCCGCCAAAACAAAAATATTGTTCTTTTCAGATCCAGCATTATCCATACGCACAGTTAAATCTACCCAGTCCCCTGGATACAAAACCTTACCGATTTCAACCTCGCCGATTAATCGTCCGGTTCCAGATGGATTTCCAAGATAAAAGGATACCAGCGTATTTTTGGGGATGTGAAGTCCGCCACCGTTGCCTACGCGAGCTGTTATTTGAATTTGATCTGGACATTTACTCAGGTCAAAACGAATATAAGAGGCTGAAATATCTTTACATCCAAAAGGATTATCAATCTGATTCTGTCTAAAGTTATTGTAAGTTTCCCAGTTGTTGATCGGTACTTTAGGAATTCGACCATCTTCATACACGTTGGTAATCACATACGCATGTTGGTTCCATATTTTTCGGGTATTGACCCAATGATCTGTGGCATCCTTGTAAACACGAATACCCGTTACGTTTCCACTGACGTAAGAATTGCAAGGGACAACAATTTCTGCGCTGTTATCATTATCAACATCTGCAATAATGGGCATTTCGATGAATGTCCCTGATCCTGCCCGATCTTCATAGAGCAAGTTGCCGTTGCGACCATTGAAAATTTTTAAAGACTCACTATCACGGTAAACAATTTCAGTTTTGCCGTCTCCTTCAAAATCAAATGCTGATGCACTGGTTACTGAAGAAGGATCTTTGATATCTGCTGTCCATAAAATACTGCCATTGCTGTTGAACACGGAAAACTTTGATGACCCTGCAATACCGATTTCTGGTTTGCCGTCGCCATCAACATCTGAAATCAGAGGAGGGCCCCCATCACCGCGAAAAGGGCCGCCGGGAGCAATTTCTTTTGGTCCCCAGATAATTTCTCCTGTATGCTCAATCAAGGATAATTTTCCACGGCCAAGATGAACAATTTCAGGATAATCATCAGCATCAAAATTGGCAACAGCCGTAAAACCTTCTTCAAGCTCACTGATATGCCATAGTATTTTGCCATCAGCTTCGTAAACAGTTCTTCCGGCAATAATTTCCATATGATTGTCTAAATCAATATCTGCAACCGTTGAATTGTTAAAGCCATTATCTTCTTTTCCAATCATCAAGGTTTTACCCGTGCTGGATAATACCAGATTTCCGATAATTATTTCTGGTGCGCCATTGGCATCCAGATCAGCAATATTAATGCTCACCGGTCGGGTGAGCTGGCTTGAACTGGTGTCTTCGCTGATCCATTTCAATGTGCCAGTGTTTTCAAATACCGCCAGCCATTTACTGTCAGCTTGATCATTCATAACGACCAAAATTTCTACAATTCCGTCATTGTCAATATCACCCAATGCAGAATTGTATGTGGGGAACGCTTCAAAGTATTTATTTCCAGTTGAAACCGGACCGATTGAAAAATGTTCTTTTGAGCCATCGCCACTAATGGCTCTGATAATGCCTCGTTTTTCATAATTATTGCCTTCAAAAGTTATAAAAACAATATCTGGAATATCTTTTAAATCAATTTTGCCATCATTATTATCATCGGTCAGATTTCCCACCAGGGGGGTGCAGATAACCTGATTTGACAAAGGAAAATCATTACTGCCCGTCCATTCCCAGGCCAATTTGGGAGAAAATTGCCCCACTGCTGGTTTGCATTGTTTGCCTTCAGCACTGCTCATCAGATTATTGGTTTCATTTCGTTCAGGAATTGTATTCAATGGATCAATCATCACAAAAATAATATTATCTCTGAATGATACTTTACCATCAACAAGGACAGGAACCGTAATAGAATCTTTCCCTTCCGGTCCATCAGTGACTGTTTGATTAGCGATAACGGGATCTGTTGGATCAAGTTGATTGTTCTGGTTTTGGTCCTCAAACAAGGTGATGAGAAAATCATCAGTCACTGCTCTTGTGCCTTGATTAATGATATTTAAAGTAACAGTTCCTTTAACCTCAAGGGTTTCAGGGTCAACATTGAGGTTGCTTAAATCAATCTGTCCTGGTTCTAAATCGATAGATGGATTTGCTTTAATTTCAATAGAATCAGGTTCGCTATCCAGTTCTCCATCGTTAACCACTAATTGAATGATATAATTGCCTGGAACGTCTGGAGTGATTGTTGGATTAATTTTATTTTGACCTGACATTTTTGCAGTACTGCCATTGGGCTTTTCTTGAACGGTCCACTGAAAGGTTAACGGGCTTTCATCTGCATCTGAAGATAGGCTGGCATCCAGTTGAACGGTTTCTCCTTCAAAAACCGTGACATCATCGCCGGCTTTTGCAATGGGTTTTGAGTTTTCAGTTTTTACAATGAGCGTATACTTGTTACTGTCTTCTTTGCCATCGTTGACCACAAGTTGAACAACATAACGTCCGGGTCGGTCTGCAATAAAAGTAGGGTTGACGATTCCAGTATCAGACAGGTTCGCATTACTGTTTAATGGTTTCAATGAAAGAAGCCATTGATAAGTGAGCGGATCTTCGTCTAAATCGGATGATGCACTGCCATCCAGTTGAACGGTTTGATTGATATAGATGGGGCGATTATAATCGCAGACAGCAACAGGCTTTGAATTCAACGTTTCATATTCTATGATAGCCGGGACGCTGCTGCTTTTGCCATCATTGACCACCAACTCAATGATATATACTCCTGGTTTATCTGGAATAAATGTTGGCCTGGCAGATGTTGGGTCTGAAAGTTCTGCCGTGCTTCCTTCTGGCTTGCTTTTAAGTGTCCATTGATAAGTCAACGCATTGCCACCAACACCGGGTGTAGATTCAGATCCATCCAGTTGAACTTTTTGCTGAACAGGCAGTTGTTCCTTAAATGTTACTTTTGCAGCCGGACCATTATAGACCTGAACTTTAAGTAAATAGGGAGTGCTTTCAATGTGACCATCATTGACCACCAGTTGGACAATATATTGGCCCTGGAGATCTGCTATAAATGAGGGATCGACACTGTCATTTTTTGTCAGTGTGGCAGAACTGCTTTCTGGCGTTGATATTAACGTCCATCGATAGGTAAGCGGCTCATTATCATCATCATATGATTTTGCAGCACTGAGCAAGACTGTCTCTGAAATCCTTACAGGGGCATTATATTCTGCACGAGCGACAGGTCTGGAATTTAATGTGATAAAATCAATGATACTTGGGTCACTGTCCGTGACACCATCATTGACAATCAGTTGAATACGATATTTTCCCGGCTTGTCTGGATAAAAATAAGGGGTGACCGTTTCTGGTCTATATAACTTTGTATTACTGCCGTCTGGTTTTTCCAGTAATGTCCACGCATATGTTAACGAACCACCATTAGGCCCTGGTTTAGATTCACTGCCGTCCAAATTTACTTTTTGTTTAACCGGCACTTGTTCATTGACTATTGCTTTTGCAACAGGACCATCATAAACTTGAACGATAAGCAACTTGGGTTCACTCGCAATTTGACCATCATTGACCACCAGTTGAACAATATACTGGCCTTTGCGGTCCGCTAAAAACGATGACTCAACAGTGTCGATACTTGTAAGTGTGGCGGAACTGCTTTCTGGTTTTGATATAAAATTCCATTGATACGTTAGCGGATCATTATCATCATCCGTTGATGTTTCAGCACTGAGAAGCACTTTTTCTGAAATTCTCACAGGGTCATTATATTCAGCACGAGCAACAGGCCTGGAATTTAATGTGGTAAACTCAATGATACAGGGCTTGCTGTCCGTGATGCCATCACTTACAATCAGTTGAATTACATATTTTCCTGGTCTGTCTGGAAAAAAAGAGGGGTTGACTTTTTCAGGATTAATCAATGTAACATCACTGCCATCTGGTTTTTCCAGTAATGTCCATTCATATGTCAACGCACCACCATCAGGGCCAGGCTTAGAGCCACTACCATCTAATTCCACTTTTTGTTTGATGCGAACACGCTTGATCACTGATGCTTTTGCTATTGGGGCACAATTTTTGCAATTAGCATCCTGAAAATCACCGCCACAGGATACCAAAACCAAAAAGCACCCTAAAACCATCAAACGGATAAAGATGCCTTGTCTGAATCTCATACGCTTATTCCTTTCTTTAAAAGAGGAAAAATTATTAAGACTTGTCATTATTAAATTCAAAAAAACATTGAAAAAAAAGAGGGTGTCATATTTACAAGCCAGCTACAACAAAAATTGTATGTTTAACGAAAATAACCTGTTCTGTCAATATGATCTGTTCTGAAAACCGCATAATTGCACTGCATGATATTTCATGCTATAGCTCTTGATGTTCAAATATTTTTAACAAAAAGTTGAACCTTGAGTATATTTACACGATACTACCTGTTTTTTTTTCACAAATAAACACAAATCTATAAAAATCTTCTCCTAAAAAGAAAGATGAATAAGGTATTCTCCGAATATCTTGAATACAGTGTCTTTCAACCGGTTTAAAAATTTGGAGGTTTATGATGAAT
>PEAL01000420.1 GCA_002753725.1 Deltaproteobacteria bacterium | reverse complement strand
CTCTGGAAGGGGAGCTTCATAGTAATAAAAAATCATGGGCTGATGCGTTGAATCAAGAGCAATCGTGCAATAATCGCCAACTTTGTTTTGAATGCCAGCACCATCAAAACTATTTCCTTCGACAGTTTCATGCTCCGGAATCTGATCTGGAGTATCTGCTGAAAACGTTACATACCAGAGATCTGGATAATTGACATTCATGGTATCGCAGCCTTCATAAAAAAATTGGAAGCACACATGCACTTGATTTAGAGGATCCACAACCATGTCCAAAAAGCCACCGGCAACGCCATTGTTGATCACTGGATTTCGCTCAACACGGCCAATCTCGATCGTCGATTCTTTCCATTGATTATCTGTAAACACGTTCATCATAACATCCGATTGTTCTTTTTCCCCACAGAGTGGAAAACTGCCGCCTTGATACACAACAATGGGCAGACTATCCATTGTCAGCCCCATTCCAATATCTCGACAATTATCAATTTTAATGACAGATGTTTTGCTATTAACGGGTTGGAATGTTCGGCTGTCCCACATTTGGTGATAGATTGAATAGTCGTTTGCACCAGCAGATGAGAAATAAACAATATGAAACTGGTCATTGCTGTCAATCATGGATTTAACATTGGCTCGGTGAAGACCGGATGATTCAATCGTATTCAGTTGAACCGATTGCCATTGTTTTTCAAGGGGATCATCAGGTACTTGCGTTGTCGGTGAGGATGAACTGCCACCACCGCCACAACCGATGTAAATCATTGTCAGTATCACAAGAAAAGTATTTTTGGGGTAATATTGCATTCTGAGCCTCCTTTTCGATTATTACGCAATATAGTACTTTTGGTCCGATCCCATTTACGCCGACGCCCCATTTACCGACCGACGAAATTTTCGCTTTCAAGTCAAAGAGATATAACGAATTGAAAAGATAAGCGACGATGATCATTTCAAATTGATGCATTCCCCTGTCCTCGTTTCATCCCAGGTATCTGCTTGAAACGGGGATTGCTCCTGATCCCCTATATTTGATGATCTTTCAGGTGATGCTTGAAGATTATCCTGGGAAACAGGTGCATTCTCATTGCTGCTGTAAGGAACCATATGCATAACAAACTGTTTTATTGTGAAATCCTCATTAAGGTCATCAATTGTTCTGAACATACCGCAGTCTGAAACAATACTTATTTTCTGTAAGGTTCTTGTTCCATCCTCACGATTTCCCACCTGTATTGTATGAATGCACAATCGATCTAAAAATCGCAGTTTAAGATTTTCAGCCGAAAAAACAGGCGATTCCTCCAGATCTTCAGCATCGCTGATAACAAGCAGGGCCAAAGGTTCTGAGGTTTTGGATAAGGGGGCATACAAGGACGTAATCGCACTTGCCAGGGGTGTTTTTCCGCCTGTCCATCGAACCTGATGAATGGCCTGATCGAAGGCGTTATGCTCATATTTTTGTAAGGGGATGATCACCTCTGTTTTCATTTGAAATGGCCACAAGGTTCGGCCAATGGTGATAAAACTGAAGTTTATGGGGGGGGCGAGTGCCAATAAATGGTCATTCATTTTTTGAAGCAATCGGGTCGCGCGTTTAATTTTTAATTCGTTCTTGTAAAATTCTCCCATGGATGCTGATGCATCCAAAATAACCACAAGACTGGCTTTAGGTTCAAAAGGTTCTGCAAGGTTGAATTCATACTCAATGGGTGAATGTTCACTTTGATAGTGAGCAACACATCCTGCTATCAAACAGAAAACAACCGGAATGAATACAAGTGCATAATATTTTTTTTTTGATAGTTGTCTCATGAGTGTGTTTCACTGTATTTTTTGTATCATCCAACGTCTGATACCTGGTTATGTTGATAATTTTTTATGAATAAACTCTTTTCTGGTCATTATGTTTCAACTTTCATAGCACCTTACACATTTAACTCCCAATTCCATATACCAGGCCTGGCCTTAATTTCAATAGTTTTTGGTACAGGTTCTATTAAATGTGCAAAAAGCGTATAGCCGGCTTTAATCAATTCGTTTTTGTATCTTGTAATATCAATCGGCCAGTTTGGAAAGATCCAGTGTAGATGGTCATCATAGTTGGCATACCAAGAGGCTTCCCCTTTGGGACTGATAAACGGCTGGTTGGGACGAATTTCAGCCGGTGGAATACGAGAAAGAGTCAAGGGCCACAAACCTGAAACGACAATCCCAACAGGCAAAGGGCTGTCATCAGGAAGCGACAAAATATCTTCTTTTCCAAGTTCAGGACTGATAATAACCCCAGAAAAATGGTGTTTTTTCAGCATCGCAATTCCCAGGGTATTGCTGATATTACAAAAAGGCCCTGCCCACACCTGGAGGGTTTGAGGATTGTCAAGTAAGGCCACTTGCCAGGGAGCATTGACAACAAAATATTTTGCACCCATCTGCAAAACATTCGAAATGCTTTGATACCATTGTTTTTCGTGTTCAGGCCATATGACCGGTGGCAGCCACCACCAAATGTGTGAAACAAATTTTTTAGGAATATTTTCAACATTTTGTCTCGATAACCAGATACCCGTTTGTCGTCGAGTTTTCAGGTTGTCAACGTGTCTAAGCACAGTCAAATCAATAGGATTTTGATATACACCCTTCGAACGCGCCCGAGAAACTTTTTTTTCTTTTGGTTTAAAATAGGATGGTGTCTCATTGGTAAAAGGGCCGACGTCTTGTTGCAGACCCTCTATTTTTTCCATGAGTGCCGGGTCTTTTCGGTCAATCAGAAAAACCGGCGATCCAATGACTGGCAATGTGCCGGATCGAGGCTTTTGAATCACCCAGCGGCCACGTTTAGGGATTGATTTTGTTATGTTTTGAATATGATGCCCGGGTTGGTCTTCATAACCAATCCGAAGTCTATCGCCAGGAAAAAGAGCTTCCTGAATGACAAAGTATCGCTGGGATTCTTTTCCGGCAATGCGAGCGATTTTATAGCCTGACCCGGTGTCCATTTCTGTTGAAATGGGGTGAAAGGGGCGCTGCGGTAAAAATTGATAATGGGTTGTATCTCTGCCCAAAGCATATTCAAGCAAGGACAAGGCCTCTTTTTTTCCACCGGGTTCAAAACCATGATCCCGCAAAATTTTGTAAGCTTTTGTGGTATGATAAACGTAATGTGGACCTTTTTTTCGTCCTTCGATTTTCCAGGCACTAATTTCAGCAATGGGTCGAAATGTTTTGACCAATACTTCCAGACAAAAATCCGCACATGAAAAAAAGCGTTTTTTATGATTTTTATAATTGTACAACCGACGACAGGGTTGAACGCATCGTCCGCGAAGCCCACTTTTTCCGCCTAAAAAGCTGCTCCAATAGCATCGGCCAGAAACACCATAACACAAGGCCCCATGAACAAAGACTTCTAACTTTAATTTATTGGGACAGGCATGCGCCATGAGTTTGATTTCATCGATAGACAATTCACGAGGCAAGACCACACGATTGACCGGCAATTTTTTCTGAATCCATTGAAGTGCTTCAGGAAAACTGACATTGGCAAGTGTTGACAGATGCAATTCTCCTGGATATCCAATGGTGCGCGCCAGAGACACAAAGGCTAAATCCTGAATAATCAAAGCATCCGGTTGAATGGTGTAAACCACATCATAAAGCCACTGCTCTAATCCGGATAATTCTGACTGTCGAACCATTGAATTCAACGCCACATAAACAGCAATATTTTTTTGATGCGCCAGCGCGGTCAGTGAAGCGAGTTCTTCCACACTAAAGTTTTTAGCTTCCATGCGAGCGGAAAAAGATTTTAACCCACAATAAACAGCATCGGCACCAGCTGCGATTGCCGCAAGAAAAGACTGTCGGTCGCCAGCAGGCGCCAAAATTTTGGGTTGATGATTGTCTGTTGTTGTTAAATGCATAAGATATCAATCTATTTGTTTAGTCATGAATGGATCCGATGAGATCAGAAATGTCATCTATTTTTTTTCCAACAAGATAGTCAGTGATACCATCAAGAATATCCAACGTGGCACGTGTATTGATAAAATTTGCGGTTCCAATTTGAACAGCCTGTGCGCCAACAATGAGAAATTCAAGGGCATCCTCAGCAGTCATGATGCCCCCCATGCCAATCACTGGAATATGAACCGCCTGTGCAACCTGCCATACCATTCGAACAGCAACAGGCTTTATTGCAGGCCCGGATAATCCCCCAATTTTGTTTGCCAGTCGTGGCTTTTTGGTATGAATATCAATGGCCATTCCGGTCAGGGTATTAATCAAAGAGATGGCATCTGCGCCCGCACGTTCAACCTGTCTGGCAAGAAGAACAATATCGGTAACATTGGGGGATAGTTTGACAATCAATGGTTTTGTTGTTCGCTGACGAACTGAATGGATCACCTCATAGGCAAGTTCTGGATCTGTACCAAAGGCAACCCCGCCGGCTTTAACGTTTGGACATGAAATATTGACTTCCATTCCAGCAATATCAGCAATGGCATCGATTTTTTCTGCTAAAAGTGCATATTCTTCAATGGTTTTACCATAAATATTGACAATGACAGGTGTATCGATGGTTTTTAAAAAGGGGAGTTTGGTTTCAACAAAGGCTTTCAATCCAACATTTTCAAGCCCTATGG
>PEAL01000419.1 GCA_002753725.1 Deltaproteobacteria bacterium | reverse complement strand
CGATCTCTCATTCCTGAAAGATTTTTCCACGGAATCTCAGTAAATTGTTTTCTTAAAGGTTCAGGTATATTTTTAGCCGCTTCTCCGATAATTTCAAATTGTCTTATGACTGCACTGGATGTTTTTCTGTCTTGCATAAATTGATTAAAGGCCATTCCATCTGTAAAATTTTGAATATCTTCACATGCTGTGATAATATCTTTTAAAAATAAGTTTAAATCTCTTTTCATATGACAATCAAATCATTGGTAATATATGGTTTAATTTCTTCTCGCAATCCTCTTTCTGATACAATATCAACTTTAGAGTGCAGTTTGTTTTCCAAAAAATCTCCTAAACCAGAAAGATCCAATAACGTCGCTCCAGGCAAAAATTTAACTAAAACATCAATATCACTCGTTTCAATCTGTTGACCTCTTGAATATGAGCCAAATAATCCACATAATTCAGATTTATAAAGATGTCTTGCTTCCTGTTTAATTGATTTTAGAATATCCACAATCACCTGTTGTGTCATGCTTACTTCTGAATTATTGGTAGATGTCATATTTTTTCGTTCCTATGGCATAGTCAAGGTTGGCCAGAGATGAAAGATATACAGACAATGCGGTGATATAGTCTTCCCGTGTGGATGTCAATAAATCTTGAGCATCCAGCACATTTTTGGCGGTTCCCAATCGCTCTCGATATCGAATGATATTCACCCTGTAATTTTCTTCTCCTTGAGCCAGGGCCTGCTCCAAAACGTTCAGTTTTTTATCTGATTCCTGAACAGATAACCATGCTTCCTGAATGTCCAGAATCAATTGATCCTCAATTTCTTGAATCAACAGCTTGTTTTTGCGAACATTGGCTTTTGCAGCAGCGACCGATTCAATGGTTTTTCCCCACTCCCAAAGAGTCCATGAGGCGGTCATTTGTGCGGATAGATCTTCAACCCCGTTGTGCATGTCCATATGTCTGTCAGATCGTGACCATGCCGCTGTTGCTGAAACATTCGGATAGTATGAAGATCGCTCGATGGTTAAGGCCAGTTGACTTTTTTCAAGATCAATGTGAGCCTGAAGTAAATCAGGTCTATTTTTGAGAGCTTCGGCTTTAGCTTTTTCAAAAGTCCATTCGTGAGGTATCCAGATAAGTTTTTCTTGAACACTCAGTTCAGCGTTGACATCACGGTGCATTAAGATATTAAGATTGGCAATGGCTCTGGCGACATTGTTTTCAGCAACAATTTTTGCTTGCTCACCTCGGGCGACCTTGACTTGCGCTTCAAGAACATCCGTGCGCCAAATCCAGCCCTCCTTGAAAAAATGTCCGGCATTGGATGCATGTTGTTTAAGCCTTTCCAGGGATTGAATGGTTTCTTCAAGCAATTCTTGTGTTTTCAAAAGTTCATACCAGGCATTTTTAACACGGTAGGTCATGTATTGATACTGACGAATCAAATCACATGATGACCGCCGGGTTTCAAGCCCAGAAATTTTCCAGCTCGTATACGCCCGCTTTCCTTGAAACACTGTTTGATTGACAGATACAGATGCTGCGTATGCATCGGTATAATTTTCATAGACTTCCTTTCCAGACCAGGACACAGAAACATCTGGCAACATTTCCCTGAACAAGGATTCTTCTTTATGCTGTAAGGCTATCAAGCTTTCCCGATAGGTTAATAAACCCGGATTTTGCTGATGAGCCATTTTTAAACAGTCTGAAAGGGTCAATCTTTTACCTTGCTGTCCAAAAACAAGTGTTGTTCCGAAAAAAAGGATTGAAACGGTTAAAAAAACTAAGACGTTATATTTTTTCATGTGTTTCGAAGGCATTCTTGATTCCTTTCACGCAAATGTCCAGACAAAATTAATCAATTGTGATTGGTTATTTCCAGGGAGCCAATGTTACATGGCGTCCGGTCAACATTTCATCCGCTTCAATGACCCGCCAGATGACACGTCTTAAACCACTGGCAGGATCGAGAAGGGGTAACACAACTTTTACCTCAGCTTTGCCAACAATTTTTGAACCGGTCAAAATAGCTGTTTGTAGACCTGGTTTTATTTTCTGGGTGGATTCCAATGGGATATCGACACTGATTTCCAGACAACTTAAATCAACGATTTCAGCAACCGGATTTCCCGGCCCTGATTGTTCACCAATGGTCCCCAAAACCTCGACGATAACACCTTTAAAGGGTGCAATTAACTGGCATTGTTTGAGTCTCAGATTGGCTGCAACATAACCGGCTTTGGCAATTTTTAATTCTGCTTCTGCTTTTTTTAACGCAAAATTGGCTTCTGTGAGCGCAATGGGTGCAAGAATCTTTTCTTTCAATAATCGTTCGGTCTTGCCTTTTTCATGTTGTGCTGTTTCAATGGCCAGGTTTGCGCTTTCCATTGATGCTTCAGCCTCCGCCATTCCAATTTGAGCCTGTTTGTCATCCTGTTTTGCAACCAGAAATCCTTTTTGAATGATTTGCCCTTCCTCTGGTACTTTGATTAAAACACCTGGCTGGGCAAAAGATAGTTTGGCGCGTCGAACCGGTTTGACAACACCGCCGATAAGGCCATAGTTATCCAGTTCTTTTGATGGATTGTTACCTATTTCTGCAAGTAAAAAACTTGGTATGCAGAAAATAAAGATAAAAACGAATCGTTTGGTTTTCAACATTTCCATTTAATCCCCAATTGTTTGATTTTACGATATAAATACCCTTCACTTAAACCCAATATTTTCGCTGCGTTGCCCACATTTTTCAAGCGTTCGAGTTCCCGCAAAATAACCTTTTTTTCGACCCTTTTGATGATACTTGGCAGCGTGCCTTTTTCTGGAATGTCATCGTGTTGATGAAACGTTTCAGGTAAATGAACACCTTGAATCAATCCGCCTTCCGGAGTATTGATATAAAGATATCTCAGGACGTGTTGCAATTCACGAACATTTCCTGGCCAGTTATATTTTTTGAGAAGTTTAAGAGCCGACACACTCAATCCATTGACACCTCGGCCGAGTTGAGTTTCCAATTGATTCAGAAAAAACTGACACAAACTGGCGATGTCATCTGAACGTTCTTTTAAAGGAGGCAATGTTATAATGGTTTGAGCTAACCTGAAATATAAATCCGCCCGCATCTGACCGGACAGTAATAAAACAGGTGACTGATTTGTGCTTGCAACAATTTTAACATCAGCCTTCTGAGCTTGCGTTGATCCGACACTGAAATACTCTCTTTCCTGAATCACACGCAATAATTTACTTTGAAGGGAGATGGGCATTTCCGATATTTCATCCAAAAACAATGTCCCTTGCCGAGCCTTAAAAAAATACCCTTCACGAGCATTTACTCCTGTTGCCGCACCTTTGGTTACACCAAAAAGCTCACTTTCCAGAAGATCCGCAGGAATTGCCGCGCAATTGATCGCAACAAAATTACCGGGTCTTGACCAGAGTTTATGAAGCGACTGTGCGACAAGTTCTTTACCGGTACCGGTTTGTCCAATAACCAAAACGGTATCGGAATGACGACATAAATCTGTATATTTTGCCAGATGACTTTTGATTTGATTGCCAACAAGGTCATCCCAGGATGAAAAGGTCTCCATTTTGGAAGGTGCATTTTTACCCGGAACAATTCGTTTATTTGATTGATGCTGATGGCAAAATGAAAAAATCAGCAAGATCAATCGACAATAGTCATTTTGAGGGGCTGACTGAACCTCTTTTGAAAACCGGATGTCAAGACAGTATCGATTGTTGGGCGGTATGGGAAAAGAAAACTGACGCGGTTCAGTTGATGTTTTATCTGGAAAATGAGTGTCATAAAATTCAGATAGAACCACCCAGTCATCATCATTTTGTTGATACATCAATCGAGCAGAAACAATTGGAAAACATTCTTTTAAAATAGACATAAAGCAATCACTGATCACCAACGTTGGATGGGTCATCATTTTTTCAAGAATAGTGTTCATTTTCTTGATGGTAAAAAATGAATCCCCTGTGTCTGCTGCTTCTTTTGAATGTCTGTTTACCGTTGAAGAAGTGATTGTTATTGCTGCTTGTTCGTCTTGTAAGAGTGTTTTTATCATTTTTTCTTTTTTTGCCCCAGGCAGGAATATTTTAAAGCTTGATATTCATGTTATACTGTTAATGGCACGAATAAATATAATCGTTCAAAATAGTTATTTTCTTGATCAAAAAAAATGATTAGCGTGTAACCCAATTTGCCGGTGAAAAAAATGGGAATAAACTTTTGCTCTGGCAATTTGGGTTACACTCTAATGACTATCTATTGACCAAAAGGTCAAAAACCGGTTCATAAAAAAAATTTATTTAAATTCAAATAGGTTATATCTAACTTTTTATTTCTGCTCACTTTTTGGTCAATCATTGAATCTTAAGCCAAAAGGATATATTGAAACAAATATATTGTAAAAATTCAACATGTTAATAGATATCTTCTTCGATTGTTTCCAGATGGCATATGATTTGTAATGTATATTGTTTAAGTTTAAATCAATAGATCATGCTTGTTAAATTTTGCAACACTTTTTAACAAAAAAATTTAGAAATAAGATTTTATGGGACGAAAAAAACTACATGGCGGAAAAACCTTAGAAGACAGGATTTCTCCGGCCTTATTTCCAGGTTCTGACAGTAT
>PEAL01000060.1 GCA_002753725.1 Deltaproteobacteria bacterium | reverse complement strand
AACGATATGATGGAATTAGGAAAAGACCTTTTATCAATGAAAACATTTGAAGATGCGTATCGATGGATTGATAACCGAAAACGAATGATTAAAGTGGGCTAACAATTGAGCGCATCCAGCCAACCCTTTCTTAGCTCACAGCATAGACGAATCAGGACAATAATATAGAGTTCCTTAGATTTTCAATGCGTTGTTTTTCTGTAACTCCCAAAGCTAAAGCTTTAAGACTCCAATCTAAAATGGGGAACTTATTTTTCGAGTATTCCTAAATAAATAAATAAAGTCTAATAAAATCGATCGTTCGATGCGTAAATATCCAGATCAACCGCCTCTGGCCGACATCAATATGAACAATACCACTCATTCCGGCCCGCCACCACTGCTGTGGTTCGCCTTCAAACGTGGCTCTTAGTTCAAAGATATTCTTTTTATCTTTAACCTGAGCCGTATAACTGATTTGGCTGATCTTAATGGGGAATTTAATTTCAGGCCTGCTAATGAATGCCATGTTTCCCGAATGGCCTGTTTTTATTTCGTGAATATCCTGTTCATCTACATCCAGTTGAACATAATAATCCCGCATTTCAGCAATTTTATACATGACATCACCTTCTCGAACAGGAGCGCCGAGAAGTTTTTGTCTTTCTCCCTGAACCACGATTCCTGAAAAGGGGGCTTTTACTTTGGCCTGATCAAGAAGATACAGAATTCTTTGTAATTCTAATTGTGATTTTTTCAGGCGTGCCTGTGCAATTCTCATGTCTGCAAGATAATCCTGAGACCGCGCTTTTTCTTCAGCTCGCGAAAATTGATGAATATCCGCAACAATTTCAGCTTCTTTTAAGCGAAGGTCTCTTGTATCCAGTTCAAGGAGAAGATCGCCCTTGTTGGTGATATCACCCATCTGAACATTGACGCTGCTGATAAATCCATTAAAAGGGGCTTGAATATAAGCCAGATTATCTGTTTTTAACATGCAGGGTGCTTTAATAAAATAGACTTTGTGCCCAAAGAGTACATACAAAAATAAGGCCGCGCAGATAATACTCACGAGTCTGGCAAAAGTATGTTCAAAGCCAAATATTTTTGATAATTTTTTCCGAATCCATCCGGTAAATCGAGCACCAAACCAGCGATCAGATTGTTTCAGGTCGAAAAGACGTCGGCTGACCTGGTCGCATATCATCCGAAGGCCTCGAACGTCATCAATGGTAAAGGAGGCAGCGCGTTCGCAAGTCAAGATAGCAACAGGCGTTTCATTCACCCTTAAAGGGATGGAAACAATCTTTTCCGAACCAAATTTTCGAACATAGCTCGCATGAGATCTGACAACAGCGCTCCACTGTTCTTGTTCTGATGGAAAAAGGATTTCTTCATTCTGATCCAGAGCTTCTTCCATTGCGGTTTCAAGTTCCTGAACAGCCCCCATTTTAGGCTCAAAGTGTTCAATATGGCTCATTCCCTGGATCTTGACATACTTTCCTGTAAGCCAGCCCAGGCTGACACGAGATGCTTGAAGACGGGTTGCTATCTCATTACACAATGTCATGACTGCCGATAAAAAACGGTCTTCTTCGTTGAGCAGAATCATTAAACTGAGCGCTTGTTCAAACAGCGCTATTTTTTGTTGTAAATACTCTTGTTCAATTGATGGCAATGTGTTTTCCATAACGTTGATGTATTATAAAAGCATGATTCCGGAAACACCCGGACGAATGGAAAGATCCTTGTTTTCAAACATAACGTTGACTTTCATCAAGCCACTGGCCGGATCGACAACAGGAGAAACAAAGATCACTTCACCGGTCTTTTTTACCGCAGTTGTACCTGTCTGAATCTGCAAGACAACCTTCTTTCCTGGACTGAGATTACAGGCTAAACGTTCTTCAACATTACATTTAAAATAACAGACTTTGGGATTGACCAGTTTGATCAATTGTTGATTGGACTTGCTTCTTTCTCCCACTTGAGAATACACGTTTGTTACGATACCCTGAAAGGGGGCATACAAAATGCGTTTTGCAAGCTGCTCTTTTGCGATTTCATATTGAATTCGTTCCTGTTCTTTTCTGATTTTTAACTCAATGCGTTTAAAACGCGCCTGATCATATCGAATTTTGAGACGTGTTAATTCTTCTTTGCTCACAGAATGGTTCTTTTCAAAGAGCTGTTTAGAAGCATCAAACAGTTCTTTGACATTTTCTGCTTCGACGTCTGCCGCATCAATGGCAGCATTATTTTGCCATATTTTATACCGCAAGGCGACTTCCAGTTCCTGTTCCCTTCGATACAATCGAATCACCGGGTCGGATTGTTGAACCCAATCACCTTCTTTAACAAGAATTTCTTTAATTGTGCCATCAACCGGTGAGCTTAAAACAGCCTCATGGACAGGTTCTGTCACCCCCTTGAATGCGTGTCGCTGCTCAACAGTATCACTATTTTGACTATGCCCTGAGCATAAAAAGACTCCCAGCAACAGACTGATTGACAACACAAATTTTTTAGATACATTGTTTTTTTTTATCATGGTTACTCTTGCTTTTCTTTTTCAACGTGAACGCCATATCTTTCAATCAAGGTGCCATCCACTTTTCTCAAAGCAATGCCACTCAACTCCATATTGACAATGGCCCTGAGGTGACCATTTTTTGCCTGATTCAAGCCTTTTTCCTTTTCCAAGACTTCAATGATATTGCTTTTTCCGCCTTCCAGCTTATTCATTTCAATATCCATAATTTTTTGTTTAAGCTTTACGTTTTCAGTATGTCGATCCACTTGAATTTTTGAATTATGTATATTTTGGACATTGGTATCAACTTCATTTTCCATATTCACTTGAATGGCTTGAAGGCTTAATGCTGCCTGTCTTTTTCGAATTTTAGTCATTCTCAGTTCACTGTTACTATCCATATTGCCGGTCAATGGAAGCTGGAATTCGATACCAACGGACCAGCTTTCATCGTTATCATTCCAAATATTTTTCAAAAACATTTCCGGATGTTTATCCAAAGATGTCACCCCTGCAGTGGCTTTTAAATTAAGCTCGGGCAAACATTGATTTTTAGCATGTTCAATATGAATGTCTTGTTTTTTGATATTTTCCAAACTGGAAAGATATCTGGGATTATATAAAAAAGCCTGCTTTAAGACACGATCAGGGGTTATCTCTTCACTGATCTCATAAAAAACAGGTTTATCCGTTGGAATGTAGACAATTCCTTTATTGTTTTTTCGGGACTGTCCCAAAAGCTGAAACATGTTGTTTTGAGCGCTTACCAATTTTTGATACGCAGCACTCAGCAAGGAATGACGTAACGCCAAGCCTGATTTAATTTCAAACAATTCTGTTTCCGCTACTTTTCCAGCATCAACCATTTCTCTGTATGTTTGAAGTAAATTACTGGCAATTTGGACGGAATCTTTGTAAATCTCATATTGTTTGGTGGTATAATAAAGTTCCCAATAGGCGTTCAATGCATTGAATACAATATCCATCACTTTCTGTCTGTATGCTTGATATGAAATATCTCTCACTGCTTTTGCAATGCGAATTTTTGTTTCTGTATTCTTGTTTCCACCATTTTTCAGGAGCGGGTGCGTTAACTGGAATCCAATATAGGAGGATGCTTCTTTGTTGGTATCATCATCATACCGTGTATCAATCAGATCGTTGTCAACGTCATCAATGGAATAATCAAGACTGTATACCGTTCCTGTGGGAAGAAGGCCTGACACACCGAGTTGATACTTGCTGATTCTTTCTTGAAACTGATCCTGTCCTAAACGATCAAAATATTGTTCAGCAGTATTTGAGCTAATACTGTCTTTATGATTGTATGAAGCGGTCAATTTGGGCTCAAAGATCGCCTGTTCTTTTTTTATCTGCTCTGAAGCGATTTCCAAATCATATTTTTGATAAATGATATCAAAATTTTTTTCACAGACCATTTTTATAAATAGCGCCTGGTTTAACGCAAGATTTTCTATAAGTGTTTCATCGTTTCGAGTGTCTTTACCCAATAAAAAAACAGGAAAAAACATCATCATACCCATGAGTACCGTTGTGAATTTTATCATCTTTTTAGCATACATTTTCAAATCTTTCTCTTTTTTAGTTGTTAATCATTTCACAAAACCATGATGCCACATTGCCCTTCTTTTTTTCTAAAAATA
Source organism: Deltaproteobacteria bacterium (assembly GCA_002753725.1). GTDB lineage: Bacteria > Desulfobacterota > Desulfobacteria > Desulfobacterales > Magnetomoraceae > Magnetomorum. Next base: position 16,073 of record PEAL01000060.1, on the reverse strand, counting down.
ATGTTTTACATTGTTCCAGGGCCTGGGGTAAAAATTCCATAAGATCGGTGGCAATAAATCCGATGTTACCCAGACGTTCTGCCACACGATCTGCTGCAAAGCCATGAATAAAGACACCGGTCTCAACAGCCTTGCCAATGGGCACTTTCTGAGCGATTACCCCTGAAATGATGCCTGTCAAAACATCGCCCATACCGCCAGAGGCCATTCCTGGATTGCCGGTTGGATTGATAGCAATCATGCCATCTGGATGGGCGATCACTGTTTTTTCTCCTTTTAATACAAGAAAAACATTGTGGTTCATTGCAAAATCACGCGATACCCCCACGCGATTGGCTTGAATATCCTTCACAGAAAGACCGGTCAGGCGCGACATTTCGCCCGGATGAGGCGTTAAAACGATCGGTTTATTTGCATTACGCAAACAATCGGTATGACCGGCAATGGCGTTCAAGCCATCAGCATCGATCACCATTGGAGTGTTCGTATGGTGTATGAGAGATAAGATGAGTTCAACGGTTTCAGGATCACGTCCTATCCCCGGACCAATGGCAATGCATTGTTTATCCTGTGCAGCATCCTGTATCATGTCAAAAGATGATAAGCCAAGGATTCCAGGATTTTTTTCAGGTAGGGGGAGTGTCATCACTTCCAATAGGCGGGTTTCAAGTATACTGTTCAATGATGTTGCAATTCCCAGTGTTACCAGACCACATCCAATGCGCATGGCTGAATGAGCAGCCATTGCACAAGCGCCTGTTTTTCCAGGCATACCCCCAATGATCAAAACATGTCCGCTCGTACCTTTGTGAGCACCTGATGAACGAATGGGTAAATGGTGAGCAATGTCATCAGGTCTCAGAAGATAATGTCTGAGCGGGATCATGTGTGTGATTTTTTCAGGAATACCGATATCTGCAACAGCAAGGGAACCACAACAGACGGTTCCGGTTGGTAACACAAGACCGATTTTAGGATGACCAAAGGTAATGGTTGCATCTGCATGAACACAAATCCCGCAGACCTGACCTGTATCAGCATGCAGGCCTGATGGGATATCCACTGCAAAAACAGGATATTCACTGGTGTTTAACCAGTGAATGATGGTTCTGTATCGACCGCGAACATCAGAACGTAAGCCTGTTCCCAGCAATGCATCAATCCAGATGTTTATGCCTTTCATGGTATGTAGAGCGTTGTTTAATGCGGATTCATCCGGTATGTCAATCATCGGGATGTCCATTAAAAGCAGTCGTTCGAAATTGGCCTTTGCATCACCAGCGAGTTTTTCTTTCGCTGCACACAGATATACAATGACATGAATACCGGCCGATATCAAATAACGAGCCATCACAAAACCATCGCCGCCATTATTGCCACTACCGCAAAGAATACCCACACGTTTGTGAGGGACATACGAAAAGTGTGTCAAAAAAAAATCAACAGCAGACCGGCCCGCATTTTCCATCAGAACAATCCCTGGGATTCCAAAAGACTGAATGGTTTGCTGATCCATGTGCTGCATTTCTGATGCGGTAACGAGATATTGTTTCATTATTTTTATGCCTTTTTTGCGTGCGTGATCCCAATTTTTGTATGAGTGTACCCCAAATAGCCGGAGGTAAAATATTTCACCGGCTATTTTGATTCCGCACTTTATTATATTGGGGTAATTTTACCATTAATTTGTATAAAATCAACAATTACCTAAATTTTATTATAAATTAAATCTGTGGGATCGTATCTTTGGTATCGCCGTGTTTGTCGTTTAAGGTCTGAATCTTTCTGTTTTGATTTTAAACCTGTTGATTCTTCTGAAAATATTTATCAATCAAAAATGTGAGACAATGATGTCAACACATTAAAACCCCAAAGCAGCTCCCTTAACCAAGATTTATATTGATCTTTACGAAGAAAAAGCGTAAAGATATTCGTTTTACCAATAATGAAGTGCTTTATCATCAGCCCATACCTGAAATGTTGATGGGGCAATACAAACAAAACATTTAAAGATTAACACAGGAATATAATTATGAAATTTGTCATAGAAAAAACAGTGTTGGTAAAAGGGGTTTCAAAAATACAAGGGATCACCAACCGAAAAACCGATTTTCCAATAACCGCATCTGTCCTTATTAGAACACGCGGAATGAATGTTTCCATCTATGCCACAGATCTTGAAAATGGTTTTGAAGGATTTTATCCTGCTGATGTTGAAATTGAAGGCGAAGTGGCGGTTCTATCAAAAAAATTGTTTGAAATCATAAAAGATTTCCCCAGTGATTTTATACAGATGGAAATTCTTGATGAGAAAATGCTGAAAATATCAGCATCAGACAATGTGACAAAGGCGGACTATCATATATTGTGTATGAATCCCCAGGATTTTACAATATTGACCCACATTGATGATCTGGTGCTTTATGAGTTAGATGCACTGATACTGAAGGATATGATTGATAAATCTTTGATTACCGGTATTCCTGATGATGAACGTGCGCATTTGATTGGTTTGTATTTGGAAATCATAGAGGGAGAAAAGAATATTCTCCGAATGCTCGCAACCGATGGCCACCGCATGATAAAAATTGATCGAAACTATGAAATCAGTATGAATATCCCCATAAAGGGCGGCGTAATTTTATCTAAAAAGGGCATGACCGATCTCATTAAACTGATCGAATCCGGTGGTCAGGTGGAAATTGGTTTTCGTGAAAACAATTTTATCGCCAAAAAAGAGAATGAAACCCTTGTCTCCAGACTTCTTGAGGGGGACTTCCCGGATCATAAGGAGATCATTCCTCAAAACATTGAAACCCGTATGAAAGTCAGCAAGCAAGGATTTGGTTCGCTTTTAAAACGCATGCTGATTTTAACCAATGATCGGTTTCGAGCAGTTATTTTTAATTTGACCGCCGATAAACTTGAAGTTACTGCCACAAACCCTGAAATTGGCGATTCAAACGAAGAAATTACGATTGAGTATGATGGAACACCTTTTGAAGTGGCTTTTAATCCCAAATTTTTTATTGAAAGTCTGAGTGAAATCAAAAGTGATATCATTGTCATAAAAATTGCTAATGAGCAAGAACCGTGTATCATGTTTGGCGAAGATGATCCTGATTATATCACTGTGATCATGCCAATGACTGTTTAACAATAGCAGGTTATCAAGTTACGGCGGAACATCGTTTTGCCTGAACGATTGATAGACCAGAGGAACAGACATTCATTTTTTGAATTCCTGTTCCAGGTAAATATTTTATCTTAATAAAGTTGGTAGTATTATGGAAGACAAACAACAGCGTTACGGCGCTGACAATATTAAAGTATTAGAAGGCTTGAAAGCGGTACGAAAACGACCGTCTATGTATATCGGCAATGTCGATGTAGAAGGCCTTCATCATCTCGTATATGAAGTCGTTGATAACAGTATTGATGAAGCAATGGCAGGGTATTGTAACCAGATTGATGTCACTATTCACACAGATAACAGTGTCACTGTGGAAGACAATGGCCGTGGCATTCCTGTTGATATTCATAAAACAGAGAAAGTACCGGCTCTTGAAGTTGTCATGACCAAGCTTCATGCCGGTGGAAAATTTGACAATGATACGTATAAAGTGTCCGGAGGACTTCATGGCGTTGGCGTTTCAGTGGTCAATGCCCTTTCATCCTTTTTGGAAGTTTTTGTCTATAAATCTAACAAAATATACTATCAAACCTATGAACAGGGGGATAAATCCTCTGAATTAAAAATTATTGGTGAAGAAACTAAAAAACAAGGCACAAAAATTCATTTTGTCCCGGATGGCACAGTAATGCGTGTTTTAGAGTACAATTATGATATCCTGTGTCGCCGATTAAGAGAATTAGCCTTCTTGAATAAAGGGATTACAATCACCATTGAAGACGAACGAGCGGATGAGAAATTATCCTTTAGTTATGATGGTGGCCTGATTTCCTATGCCGAATATTTAAACCGAAATCGAACCGCTTTGCATGAACCCATTCATATTCAAGGTGAAAAAAATGATGTTCAAATTGAAATGGCGATCCAGTACAATGATGGATTTAACGAAAAGATTTTAACCTTTGCGAATAATATCAACACAATAGAGGGTGGTTTTCATCTGGCGGGTTTTAAAGCAGGTTTGACACGATCCATGAACACCTATGTTGGTAATGCAGAAAATTTGCCTAAAAATTTAAAAGAAAAAATCGGTGGTGAAGATATTCGTGAAGGGTTGACTGCTGTATTAAGCGTTCGCTTGAAGTCGCCTCAATTTGAAGGACAGACAAAAACAAAACTTGGCAACAGCGAAATCAAAGGGTTGGTTGAAACGCTGATCAATGAACAACTGGCCAATTACCTGGAAGAACACCCGCAAATTGCTAAAAAAATTATTGAAAAAGCGGTGAATGCTGCGCGTGCGCGCGATGCTGCAAGACGCGCCAGAGACCTGGCACGAAACAAAGGCGCCATGTCTGATGCTTCTTTGCCAGGAAAACTGGCTGAATGTCAGTCCAACGATCCCAGAGAAAGAGAAATATTCATTGTCGAGGGTGATAGTGCTGGTGGTTCTGCTAAACAGGGAAGGGATCGAAAATTTCAGGCCATATTGCCGATCAAAGGTAAAATATTAAATGTTGAAAAAGCGCGGTTTGATAAAATGCTCAAAAGCGAGGAGATCAAAAATATCATTACAGCATTGGGAACCGGAATCGGCCTTGAAGAATACAATATTGCACAACTAAAATATCACAAAGTCATTATCATGGCAGATGCTGATGTGGATGGAAGTCATATTCGTACGTTGTTGTTGACCTTCTTTTACCGACAGTTTCCAGAGTTGATTCATAATGGTTTTTTATATATCGCCCAACCACCATTGTTTCGGGTTGGAAAAGGCAAAAATGCTGTATACCTGAAAGATGAGATGGAATATAATGAATACCTGATGAAACGGATATGCAATCAAAAAGCGGTCAGCATTCATGGGCAAGAAACCCCCATGTCAGACCATGAACTCTATCTGTTTATGGGAGACATGGTTGAATATTTTTCAACGCTCAGTCAAATGAACACACGTTCCATTCCGTCGCATCTGGTTGAAATGCTTCTTGAAAGTCATTTAGATAGCCGCGAAAAACTTCAAGACCAGAATCTGATGTTTGATATCAGGGAAAAATTGATCGATTCAGACTATAATGTCAATGATTTGTTTTGGAATGAAGAACGGGGCGTCTATGAAATAACAGTGACAGGCTCGGGGCAGCAATTATTGGATGAGCATCTGGTGGAAGTCAAAACGACGATCAAAATTGGACGTGGTTTTGTGTATTCAAAAGATTATCAAAAATTGGTTGTTTTGAAAGAAAATCTTTCAAAATATGATCATCCGCCTTTTGAGGTTGTCACGCGAAAAAACAGAGACGAAGAAACAGAACCGACAGAAACAGAAAAAACATTTGAGAATAAATTTAGTTTTTACAATTATTTGCTCGAAGAAGCCAAGCGCAATATTGCTGTCCAGCGGTACAAAGGTCTGGGTGAAATGAATCCTCAACAACTGTGGGAAACAACAATGGATCCACAATCACGCACATTACTGAATGTAAATGTAGATGATGTCAATTTTGCGGATGATGTTTTTTCTTTATTGATGGGTGATGAGGTAGAACCTCGACGCGAGTTTATTCAATCAAATGCTTTGGAGGTTCAGCGATTGGATATATAGGTTGGCGTCCCAAATCTTTAGATTTGGGAGTCAAAGAGAAATAACGAATGGATAAGATCAGTGAGTCCCAAATCTAAAAATTGGGGACTCCAGTATTTATCCGAAGGGGTTTTGTCAGAAAACCCGCCAAACAAAAAAATTGATATGAATAAAGAAAGGTATTGGCGTGAAAATAATTGCCCCCTCATATGAAATTATGTTTATTCCCGATATAACCGAATTATTGCAACGTATCGAGCTGGCGGGTCGAACATGTTATAAATCCGAAGATAAAATCACGGATCAATCTGCACGGGCATTTGTCAGACGAATTATTGCATCCGGACATTTAAGCGTGATTGAACATATTCATATAACAATAAAATTTATTATCGATAGAGGGGTCAGTCATGAATTGGTTCGCCACCGGTTAGCATCGTATAGTCAGGAAAGTACCCGATATGCCAATTATTCAAAAAACAAGTTTGGTAATGAAATAACTGTCATTCGTCCTTGTTTTTGGGAAGAATCCTCACCAGAATACGCACAGTGGAAACAAGCGATGGCAGATACAGAAAAAATATACCTAAAGCTGATTGATATGGGAGCACGCCCAGAACAGGCGAGAAGCGTATTACCCAACAGCTTAAAAACTGAAGTGGTGATGACATGTAATCTTAGAGAAATGCGACATATACTGGCGTTACGATGTTCAAAAGCGGCTCATCCCCAAATTCGTGAGGTGATGCAGCCCTTGCTGAAAGAAATGCACGAAAAAATTCCAGTCATCTTTGATGATGTTCATCAAACGATTTTTCAAGATATTCAAAAACGTGAAAAAGATATACAGGGTTGAATTTATGGACATCATAATCCTGCAATCCAATGAATAAATAATTAAGGAGGATGAAATGAAGGGGTTAACAATCACAAAAACCGACACATTGAAAAAATGTCCGGAAGATAGTGCGTTAAACTTTGGTGTGGATTTTACAGACTATATTTTTAATATGGATTACAATCCTGATAAGGGATGGCATAATCCAAGAATTGAACCTTATGCACCTCATGTTATGGATCCGGCGACAATGGTCTTACACTATGGGCAGGCGGTTTTTGAAGGACTCAAGGCCTATAAAACCTCTTCAGGAAAAATCCAATTGTTTCGACCCAATAAAAACTTTGAACGACTGAATCGATCCTGCCGCCTTCTGTGCATTCCTGAAATTGATGAGCACTTTTCTCTGGAAGCATTAAAAGAATTGATTGCTCTGGAAAAACGCTGGGTTCCTGGTGCATCAGGAACGTCTCTGTATATTCGCCCAACAATTATTGCAACCGACCCCTTTTTAGGCGTTCGAGCATCAAGCACATACCGCTTTTTTATTATTTTATCACCTGTGGGCGCCTATTATCCTGAAGGCTTTAATCCCATAAAAATATGGGTGACCAAAAATCATGTTCGTGCCGTTCGTGGTGGAATTGGTGAGGCCAAAACCCCGGGTAATTATGCTGCCAGTTTATATGCCGGTGAACAAGCACACAAAGAAGGATATACTCAGGTGTTATGGTTAGATGGCGTGGAACAGCGTTATGTGGAAGAAGTGGGGTCCATGAACATTTTCTTTGTTATTGATGACAAACTGATCACACCAGAACTTAATGGCAGTATTCTTCCAGGAATAACAAGAGATTCAGTCATTGCACTGGCAAAGCATTGGAATCTATCAGTGACTGAACGAAAAATTTCCATCGATGAAGTCATTGATGCGCAAAAACAAGGCAAAAAAATGGAAATATTTGGCACAGGAACAGCGGCAGTTGTGTCACCCGTAGGGCTGATTCGTTACCAAAAACAGGAATATCTCATCAATGATGGCAAGGTCGGTGCATTAACACAAAAATTGTATGATGCTTTAACGGCTATCCAATATGGAAATGCCTCTGATCCGTTGAACTGGATTGTGCCTGTATAAAAAAGGGGGATGTCTTCATTGGTCATCACGGAATGCAACTAAGGAATGCTCAAAAAATAATTGCGTAAAAATAAACCCTGAAGGTTTAAAAAAAATAACGGGGGTAAAGCTTAATACCCCCGGAATAATATACTAATAGGAATGAAAATGCAGTAAAAAAATCATGAAGAAAATGCACTATGATGAGCAGTATGCATATGTTTTGCCATTTCATGTTCAGCAAGATTTGGCAAAATTGACAATTGGTGTAACTTTATCTTCATCTCATCAAATTGTTGATCATCAATGCCAGTGATTTGATAAATTGTTTGCCAATCCATGCCCATATTAATCATTTTTTCAATAACTTCAATTTTTCCTTCAATTTTTCCTTCAATTTTTCCTTTAATTTCTCCTTCAATTTTTCCTTCTAATCGCCATTCATCAAAAATAGTCATCATTTGTTCTCCTTTCTTGTTATGATCCGGATGATTTTTTACAAACGTAACAAATTCTCTGGTTTTTTCTTTCGGTTGTGTTGCTCCCATATAAATCATAAATACCTTCACATAATTGATGCCCTGGGTTTGAGGGATCTGATTGAAGCAGTCCAATAGAATTTGAAATATATCGCTGATTGTCCCTTTAAAATTCGCTTGAATTAATAAATGAGCCATTTGCGCTTTGATAGCCCCTTTAATTGTGTCTGGTTTGTCAGAAAAATCCCATAAAACATGCTCAAATTTAGGGATAAATTTCTTATCTAAAGGCGTATCATATATTAAATCAGAGAATTCAGGGGAATATGTCCATGCTCCCTTCCCAATGTAAAATACCATGCTTAGAATAGGAAATAATTTATCTAATTTGTCATATTTTTTTAATGACTCATCCCAAATGCGCGTTTTGTATTTAATCACCCGAAAAGGGACCCATTTGTCAGGTTTTGTTTGATGTTCAAACAATAAATATAAAAAGCATTTTGCGGATTTGTCTTTAAAATCAACACTAAATAACAGATCTGATTCAGATTCTCGAAATTCATCATCAATGAATTTTGACCCTTCCAACTCAAGGGTATCCCAATCCAATTGTTTTACTAAGGATTTGGGTAAATTCTGTTTTAAAAAAGCAATGGCTTCTTTTCGATCAGAAAAAACCATTCGGATTAGTTTGTCATGAGGGTGATGAATAAAAATAGATTCCAAGGAATCATTTTCAGGAAAAATGCCTTTTAATATTGTTTTGGTCATAAAGATATCATACTCATCTTGCAACGCAATCCAATATTCAGGAGATGTATGAAAAAACTTTGCGAATTTGTTTGCAGTATGATCAGAAATAGCTCTTTTTCCCATGATCATCTCCCTAAGATGCGTTTCCGAAATACCTGTCTGGGAAGCAACAAAATCAATGGAGAAACCATTGGGTGATAGGAATTGATCATTCAATATTTTTCCAGGATGAACACCATGTGTCATAAGCCGAACCTCCTTTGTCATAAAATGGTAGTCAATAGTCAATAAGAATAAATAGCTGTGCACTAAACATCATAAATAGTTGGTATGTCACTATAAGTAAATATTAAGATGCCGTCAAGGATTTCATTTCATTATTCCTTCTGAATCATCTTCAGCAGCGTAATCCAGGTTCAAACAATAATACGACCATCAAACAACACTCACTCCCCTTTTGGAAATTCACCCAGTGATTTTTCCCACATGGTTTTTAGCTTTTGTTGGGTTGATGGGTGTTGGGTTGATGGGGTTGAAGGGGGGTGTTGGGGCACATCTTGATTATTACATTTAATTTGTTTATCAAACCAAATATTAATTCGGTCTCATTAAATATAATAATCAAGATGTGACCCCAGTGACCTCAAGATAAATCAAAATATGAGAAATCAAATCGTTTAAATTAGGTATCAAAGATTCACGATTTCAGATTCCATAGGCTTTAGTGGTAAAACCATAATCCATTGAATATTTAACAGTATACATACAACTAAAAAAAATTTGTGGTGAGAAAATAGAATTGAATTTTGACAAAATCCTATACATGAAAAAAATTTCAAAGTTTTCGACAGTTGGACATTTTAGTAGAAAAAAAATTCATTTAACATATTGAATTAATGATTAATAAATATGCCATAATAGCAAGAGGGGCTTCGGATTGGTATATTTTGATGTTTTTAAATCAAAAATGCAACGGGAAGGTGGGGCCAAATAAAATTGTTAGGTGGATCCAAGTTAAACTGGTGATAGCAATCTGAGCAAAGGCGGGTGAGTTTTTCTGAGCGCTATAGAATCTGGGTAACGTGATTTGACAATTTAAAAACTGGGTCAAAATAAGTTGGCAAACTTGGGTTCGGTATTTATTGGCGGTGACGTTCAGGCATATATTCTTTCATTGTATTTAATTTGATGATCGTTCCCACGCTCCAGCGTGGGAACGATCATCAATAATTCAAGCATGCTTACCGAAAGGACACCATAACTATTTATTTAGTCAATACATCTTTTAAGCACTCAAACTGTTTTTCCAATTCAGGCATATATTCTTTCATTGTATTTAATTCACCATTTTTGCTAGCAATTTCCAAAGATAAAGCAACACCCCTCATTCTCTCACCACCAATATTTCCAGCAACGCCTTTAATTGTATGGGCTTGTATATATGCTTCAAAGGTATCACCTGTTTTGAGATATTCCTTTAATTTATTGATCTGAAGCGGCATGTCTTTTAAAAAGTTTTTTATAATAATTGTCGCTAAGTCATCATCATTCCCTAATCTTTCCATTAAGCCATGTTTGTCAAATATTGGTACTGCATCCTTTTGAAGTGAGGGCGTCGAAGTATCAGACGAATCTGTTACATAACTGGCATCATTATACTGAGGAAGCCATTTTTTCAGTACAACATCCAAGGCTTTCGGAGAAATCGGTTTTGTAATATAGTCATTCATACCTGCTTGCAAACATTTTTCCTTATATCCTTGCATTGCATGAGCTGTCATTGCAATGACTGGCACAAGATGATTAAGAACAGATGATTGAGGATTACGAATTTGCTTTGTTGCATCCAAACCATCCATTTCTGGCATCTGAATATCCATGAGTACAAGATCATAGGGAAGCGTTTCAAGCGCATGAAGCGCTTCAATGCCATTGGCTACAGCATCTGCATGTAATCCAATTTTTTTGAGTAACCCCAGAGCAACCTGTTGATTAACGCTATTGTCCTCTGCCAATAAAACACGAATGTTATGATCAGCAATCATTACCTGAGACTCACTATCAATTTGTTTTGTTATCATGGTATTGATTGACATATCCTCATTGTGTGGCATCAACACTTTGGACAAAGTGAGTTTAAGATCCTCTGTTCTTGTGGGTTTTGTCAAGTAGGCATCAAAACCAATTTCTGTAAATTTTTTTGAATCACCAAGTAAAACCATTGAGGTTAAAAGCACTTGTTTGATGGTCTTTATACGAGGATCAGATTTAATAGCCCGGCCAAGTGCTTCGCCATCCATACCTGGCATGATCATATCAATTACTGCAATTTGAAAAGGATCATTTTCCACAAATGAGTTGTAAAGTAACTTAAGGGCACTTGGTGCATCCTCGGTTTCTGAAACGCGCATATTCCAAAAGCCCAATCGAGTCGACAAAATTTCACGATTTGTGGCATTATCATCAACAATTAGAACCCGAACATCTTTTAAATTCTCAGGTGGTAAAGGAATGTCCGGCGCTGCTTCCTCATTTTGTTTTTCTAAGCGGATTGTGAACCAAAATTCAGACCCTTTACCTTCCTCACTGTTGACACCAATTTGTCCGCCCATCATTTCTGCCAGTTGTTTTGAGATTGCTAACCCTAAGCCTGTTCCGCCAAATTTTCTTGTTGTTGAGGCATCTACCTGGCTGAATTTACTAAAAAGAATATCAATTTTATCTTTTGGAATTCCCATGCCTGTATCTCGGACTGAAAACCGAATAAGCGCTGTGTCATTATTTTCCGAAACCAATCGAACGCGAATGATGATTTCACCTTTTTGTGTGAATTTAATGGCATTGCTGGTCAGATTGGTCAGGATTTGTCTTAATCGACCGGGATCACCTTTGAGGAATCTTTGAATTCTATCTGACATGTCACACACAAATTCCAAATTTTTTTTCTGAGCCTGAATTGCAATGCTTTCTGAGAAGTCTTCAAGGAGTGTCAGTAAATCAAAGTCCAAAATTTCAAAATCCAGTTTACCTGCCTCAATTTTTGTGAAATCAAGAATATCGTTAATTAAAGTAAGCAGCGATTCGCCGCTGGCTTGAATGGTTTCTGCATAACGACGTTGGGTATCTGATAGGTTAGTGTCTAACAGGAGGCCTGTCATGCCAATGACACCATTCATAGGTGTCCTAATTTCATGACTCATATTGGCTAAAAAATCGCTTTTTGCAATACTCGCCAGTTCAGCATTTTTTGCCATTAGATTTGCACGATTGGTTGCGTCTTCTAATTGTTGGTTAATAGACAATAAGTCTTTCTCAACCTTTTTTCGATCAGTTATATCCCAATTTGTACCAATCATATTCAAGGGCTGACCTACATTATTTTTTTGAACAAATGCAATCGCTCGAATATTTCGAATTTTACCATTTGGCCATTTCACACGAAACTCAGTGTCAAATTGTTTATCACCAGTTATTGCTAATTTTATTTCTTTTTCTATACGTGTCATATCCTCAGGATGAACACCTTTTTTCCAAGCCTCATTGGCACTAAATTGATTTGATGACAAGCCATATAATTTGAACATTTGTTTATCCCAAATTAACATATCATTGATAAAATCATAGTCCCAAATTCCCACACCACCAGCTTGTGTTGCAAGGGTCAGTCGATCAGTGAGTTTTTGTAATTTTTCTTCAGCTACTTGACGATCAGTGATATCGACCATGACTGACAAAAAAAGGACTCCTATTTGGCTGTTTATTATTTCTCCAGAAAAAATACCATTAAGAATTGCGCCATCTTTCTTGCGGAGTTGAATCTCGTAGTTTTTAATACGTCCTTTTGTCTGTAAACTCTCTGCTATTGTTTTTTGTTGTTCATCATTAACAAATAGGCCAATTTCAGTGGCTGTTTTACCAATAACATCATGAAGAAGATATCCAGTATTGATTAAAAATGAATCATTCACATCAATGAAACGTCTATCTGGCAGAAGGGAAATTACCATTAATGCGGGATTATTTCTGAATAATCGTTCAAAACGATCCTTGGCTTCCAGTTCATCTGTTAAATCTTTTGAGATGCCGAAAACACAGTTCTCACCATTCCATTGGCCGTGCCAGATCCTTGTCTCAACAGGTATGAGGCTACCATCTTTGGCTTGTAAAGTTAAAGGACAAGTATCTCTTTCTTTGTTTAAAATTGCAGTGAAAATTTTTTCAGCTTCTTGTCGTTTGTTTTTTGGATGAAGGTCTAACAAATGCATGGATAAAATATCATCTGAAGTGTACCCCATCTTGTTCTGAAGACTTTTATTTGAACAAAATGGTTTTCCCTCAGGACTACAAACAACAATCATGTCATTCATGGACTCAAAAAAGGATCTGAAATTCATTTCATTTTCACGCAGGGCTTTTTCAGCGTTGCGTTGTTCAGTAATATCGTAATTAATGCCAATCATTCGAATTGGGATGCCTGAATCATTTAATATCACAATTGCATTTGCTTTAAGTGTGCGGATAGTGCCATCAGGTCTTAGAATACGAAATTCTGTATCAAGTTGTTTTTCTCTATTGATTGCCTGTTTGATATCATAATCAGCTCTTTTGATATCTTCAGGATGAACACCTTTTTGCCATGCCTTATAGTTATTTTCAAATGTTTTAGATGTAATCCCATAAAGCTTGTACATCCAATTATCCCATTCAAGATATTTTGTTTCAATATTTAAATCCCAAACACCGAACCCGGCAGCATCCGCGGCTAATTTCATTTTTTGATTTGTTTTAATCAGATCTTCCTCAAACTGCCTACGATCTGAGATACTAGCTTGCAGCTTTTTTTCATTCTGCTTTAATGAGTATGTACTTTCATGAACCAATTGTTCTAAAAACTGTCGGCGATGAAGAATCACTCCAATGCACAATGAAAAAGCAATTGTTATTAGAAATCCTGTCAAAGCTATAATGCTGATTAGATTATTATGATTATGTTCCATGAATTCATTTCCAGCATAGGATATCACATTAAATGATTTTCCAAATGCGAAAATAGGCAAACAGACTGATAGGTTTGAGTTATGATCTGACATATATGATTTTGAAATTGTCATTGGGTTTTGGGGGGTATCTTGATGAATCAAAAACAATTCAATAGCTGCCATATCGTCTGGTTTAGCTTTTGCAATAATTGTTTCCAAACGTAAAACAGCCAGCACAAATCCTTTTAGGAGTTTATCTTTATAGATTGGCCGATAAATCAGCATGCCATTTTGTTGGCCTGATTTCTGAACAAGGGTAATTGGTTCAGTTCCTGAGGGTAATCCAGTACATATTGCTTTTTCAATACCTTCTTTTCGTATACGTTCTGAACCAAGATCATAACCAATGGCAGTTTGATTGCCCTCTATTGGCTGTGCCCATAAAACAGGGTAATAATGATCTCGAACACTTACTGGAGAACGATTGCCCTGACTATCTTTTTGCCAAATGATGAAATCGCTCATTTCCTCATTTTGAACATTTTTTTCAAAGGTATTTTTTTGTTCTGATGGAACAGCGGGTATCCATTCCCATGCTTGAATGGCAGGATTTTTTAGTAAAAAATGAGAATACTGTTGAAACTCATCGTGAGAAACAATAGTTGATGCTTCAAATAATCGAGCCAGGCCTTCTAATTCAACTTCTTGAATATTGATAAAGGCATCAGAAAGTGCGGCGGTTTTACTTTCAGCAATACGCAAAAATGCTTCAAATCGAGAATGAGATTCAAATTTATAAGTCATCCATGCAAAAAAAATTGTTAATGTAACACCAAAAGCAATGGCTATGATTGATTCACTATATCTCATCCAATTAAGAGTTGCCTCGAATTTTTGATTGCGAACTCTTAGCAATGTTGACCCAATAAATATAATGACAATCAAAGTCACTGTGAAAACAATAGCGGGGACTGATGCCCATAATAGATTCCAATACCATGAATATACATCGATATCCATGCCCAGTATGGTTATTAATTCATTCATTTTAGGATCAATAAGTGGAACAAGAGCCGTGATCCATATACCCCATCGATCTTTATATGGACCAACTGTGATTGGAATTTTTTCATCAAATGCAAGCAAGAACTCTGGAGAAATTTCCTCATAGATTTGTCCAGCAGGAGATTCATCTTTAGAACCAATCGGTTCATTATCTGCAAAAAAGAAAACACGGCCATCGGGTAGACGTCCCATGAGATATATAAATCGGTATTGATCATGGGTCGCTTTAACAATGGCAAGCTGTTCTTTGATTCTTAAATAAATAGGATTCGTGATATCCGCCTTTGTGCCTGATAGTGCTTTAATGCTTTCAACATTTAATGCCTGCAGAACTACCTGAGCTTGATTAAGAATATCTTTTCGTGTTTCAGAATCTGTCCATTGTATAGTCCAGTAAATAAGAATTAATCCTGCTACCAATACTGTAAATAGTGCGATTGTCTTCAAACGAATTCCATTGGATGATTTTTGAGAATACATATCAGAATTCATACTTATCTCCTCATTAATGATTGGATGAATAGTGTCCCTTCGGTAAGCATGCTTGTTATTGTTTATTTAACAACATACTCGTTTTGATGATCGTTCCAACGCTGGTGCGCGCTGGTGCGTGGGAACTATCATCAATTCCTCAAGCATGTTTACCGAAAGGACACAATGAATATAATCAATACTAACAAAAAACCTTTAGTTATACATATTCAAAATCAGATTCTTTATTTGTCATATAAAAATTCATTTTTTTGTATAAGTACCAAATTTTCAAACATAAAGTAACATTATGACTATAACCAAAAACGTTACAATGCTAACATATTTTTAAATATAAAAGGGGGAAGCTGGGGTCACATCTTGATTATTACATTTAATTTGTTTATCAAACCAAATATTAATTCGGTCTCATTAAATATAATAATCAAGATGTAACCCCAGCGACCTCTTAATAGGAATGAAAATGCAGTAAAAAAATCATGAAGAAAATGCACTATGATGAGCATTATGCATATGTTTTGCCATTTCATGTTCAGCAAGATTTGGCAAAATTGACAATTGGTGTAACTTTATCTTCATCTCATCAAATTGTTGATCATCAATGCCAGTGATTTGATAAATTGTTTG
>PEAL01000418.1 GCA_002753725.1 Deltaproteobacteria bacterium | reverse complement strand
CAGGTGATTGGCTGCGAAGGTATGACAAAGACGGAACCATTCTAAAAACAGGACAAGAGCTTGCTCATACAGAAATAAAAAATTCAAAAAAAGAGAAAAAACGCGCTGAAAAAGAGAAAATGCGCGCTGAGTCAGAGAGCACGAGAGCAGAGTTAGAAAAACAACGTGCGGATCTGGCAGAAAAAGAGCTGGAAAAATTGAAAAAACTTTTGGCCGCCCAAACGCAACAGGTCCACTAGGAAAACTTGTTGACCTGTATGTTTAATGACTCTCGAGAACGATAGTTAAGAACGGTTTAAGGAGGTTTAAAAATGAAAACGCATTCTTACACGTATGAAATGAGAAGTGACCGTTCCGGTGGATCGCCATCATCCTTTTCTAAAACATCTAAAAAAATGAAACCAGCGCATGACATTGAAGAAGAAGGTGACATAGAAATTGATTATGATCAACTGGTAACAGAGGATGACGAACCTGTGGATAATTTATTTTCTGAACGGCAGCAACATTTGTTTATTGATTCGATATATGCGAGTTGGAAAAGAGACAAACCTTTTCTGGCATCGTCCAATGTCGGTATCTATGAAAAAATTCCAACAACTCCCATTGTTCCTGATGCTTTTCTGAGTCTGGATGTCAAACCGGCAAAAAATGTTAGAGAAAAACGTCACCGATGCTATATGATTGGAATTTTTGGAAAACCACCCGAACTGGCCATTGAAGTCGTTTCAAATAAAATTGGTGGTGAAAAAACGCAAAAAAAACTAAAATATGCACGGATGGGGATCAAGTATTATGTCATTTATGATCCTGAACGCCATATTTATAAGAGAAAGCTTCATGCGTTTGTATTAAAAGGACAATCATATCATCGAATGACATCCAACGATTCAAAGTGCTGGCTGGATGATATTGAATTGGGACTTGTGATACAAGAGGGGGTATACGATCAAATGCCAGGTGATTGGCTGCGATGGTATGACAAAGACGGAACCATTCTAAAAACAGGACAAGAGCTTGCTCATACAGAAATAAAAAATTCAAAAAAAGAGAAAAAACGCGCTGAAAAAGAGAACAAACGTGCTGAAAAAGAGAAAATGCGTGCCGAAAAAGAGAAAATGCGTGCCGAAAAAGAGAAAATACGCGCTGAAAAAGAGAAAATACGCGCTGAGTCAGAGAGCACGCGAGCAGAGTTAGAAAAACAACGTGCGGATCTGGCAGAAAAAGAGCTGGAAAAATTGAAAAAACTTTTGGCCGACCAAACGCAACAGGCCCACTAGGAAAATTTTGCCCAACTTTTTTATTTTAAACAGACGACTGTCATAGACATGGCTGATGGCATAGAACTTGAAAATCCTTAACAAATTGGAGGAAAATTATCTTATGAATCGGTTTCATTACATCATTTTATTCATTATTGGAGGTCTTTGTTTTAGCTGGAGTTGCACGGGGTGCATCTATCAACGCCATATAACATTAAAAGCCCCCGGACTTCCTGAAAATTATTTCCCTTTATCCTCACAATCAAAAGTTCCTGTTCACCACTTTTTTAACCAATATCATGTTGGTGTATTTGCATTTAGTGAACCTGACTATGCAAAAGGAATGGGAAAAATTGCTGCACAGTACGTGGCCCAGTCGTTACAAAGTAAAGGCCTTTTTAACCGCGTATCAACGGAACTTGATATTGAAAACCTGGCAGAGCATCATTTGATCAACATCGCGCGCATGAAGCAGTATGACATCATCATTTCAGGCGACCTGACCTATTATTTTGAGGGCTCAGAGAATATGGGATCAAGAGTGGATGAACAGTCAAAAATAATATTGGTTTCAGATACAGAAATAACGCCACTATGGTATGCAAAAACAACAGAGGTCGTTGAACCTTTATTCAGCAAAGATCTCATTTTTTTCTATGGTAAAGGTGCAGAAGCCCCATCATCGATGGGACTTTTACAACGCAATGCGGAAAAAATTGGCAATCTATTTGTTAATATAGCACAAAAACAACTATAGGATGGACAGGATGAAATATTCAAAAACAGTTACAATTATCAGCCTTTTCAGTTTAATTTTTTTGTTGCAAGCTTGCACTCAGGTTCCCTACCCGGTAACCTATCCATTTGCAAAGCAGGAAAAAATGCAGGCTGCTCAACACTGGGATGTTTTGGCAACAGATGTTGCAAAGCAGATCAAGGTTTCCCGTGATGGAAATAATAACATCAAGAATATCCCTGTGTTTGTTAAACCTGTAGATCAGACACCTTTTGGCAAGATCTTTCACACATTGATAACCAGTCGGCTGGTTCAGGAGGGTGTACCGGTTTCCCCATATGAAAACGATTCATTACATTTTTCATATAATGCAAGAGTTTTGCAGCATTCAAAACGGGATATTAGAAACCCACCCCTGCTGTATTCTGCTGTAGGCTTGGGCGTTACTGTTTCCAGGAATGTCAATTCTGATGATTTCAAATATCTGGCTTTTCCTGTTGGCTTGATCGCTGATGGTCTTCGAAGCGCTACAGCCGGAAAAACGCCCAATGAAGAAGTCATTATTTCTCTGGCATTAAAACACAATGATACGTTTATCGTTCATCGTTCCGATATTTATTACATTAACAAATCAGACGGGTGGCATTATGATACAGATGCATTTCAAAAAGCAAACAAAGGAAAACAATTTCAGGTTGTTGGACAATAATTTAACACATGTTTTATGGTTTAAAACATCAGTCTATTGTCTATGTTTATTATGTATGATTTTTATGTTGATGGCTTGTGTTCAAAAGGTCAAACGCGTTCAAACGGATCAAGAACCATACTCTCAAATTATCAAAACAAGCTATGCTGCAACAGATGTACTGGCAGACATATTAAAAAAACGAGATTTTGATACCAATGGTTCAATTATCGCTGCAAGCCTGGTCAATATCAATAATTTAAAAGAATCCTGTTCCCTGGGACGCATTGTTTCAGAACAAATGTTGGGTCGCCTGACACAACATGGGTTTAATGTCATTGAAATGAAACTCCGCCAGGATTCAATTTTTATTAAACAAAATGAAGGCGAATTTTTATTATCACGAGAACTTCAACATATCAGTGAAACACATCAAGCCAATGCTGTTCTGGTTGGAACTTACGCTGTATCCAAATATGTGATTTTTATTTCCGTTCGAATCGTCCAAACATCAACGAATACAGTTATTGCCAGCTATGATTATCAATTGCCTCTTGATTTTATAACAAAATCATTGATTTAATGATTGTATAGGAAACAAGGTCAAGAAGAATGGGGGCACATCTTCATGTGACCCCATTCTTTTTTGGCCCTTTTTTCTATAAAGGCTTGATATGCTGTGGGTTTTATTATCGTTATCATCCGCTTTTTTTTCTGCATCCATGTCAGCATGGCTTAAAAAGTTTTTTTCCGACCTCTCGCATTATGAACTGGTATTTTGCCCACTGTTTTATAGTATGCCCCTGCTGGTCATTACATATTTTTTCATACCATCCCCCAAGCTTCATCCAAACTTTTGGTACTGGCTGGCCTTGCTATTACCGTTTCAAACGGTTGGCTTTTTTTGTCAGATGATTGCCATTCATATTTCGCCATTATCCCTGACCATGCCATTTCTTGCATTTACACCGGTCTTTGTTGTGGTCACCGGCGCTGTGTTTTTACATGAATCGTTAAATGTATGGGGTATTGCTGGAATTCTTTCAATTGTAGTGGGTGCATATGTCCTTCACATTGATAAAAAAGACAAGCGGTTACTGGCCCCTATTTTTGTAATGTTTAAAAATTGGGGTTCAATTTTAATGTTTTGCGCTGCTTTTGCCTATAGTTTTGCTGCTGTTTTTGGAAAACAAGCCATACTGTATTCGTCACCTACTTATTTTGGCATGCTTTTTTTTATTATTTTTAATGGGCTAACCATAATTGTTTTAATTTTTTCTGGAAAAATTCGTTTGGGAATCATCTGCAAACGTTATCCCAAAGGACTGATTGCAGGGTGTGCAATGTATGGCGATATCATTGCACACAGCCTGGGAGTATCTTTTGCGAAAGTGGCTTATTTTGTTTCTCTTAAACGTTTGAATATTCTCATCAGCATTTTTTATGCGAGCATCTTTTTTCAAGAGAAAAATTTGGCAATTCGAAGCATAGGGGCCATTTTTATGTTCGCAGGCGCCATTGTTATTGTTCTTTTTGGATCTCCATAGATGGGGATATAAATTTTTTTAATTGATATCCTTTTTCTGACAATATGATAATCATTGCGCCATCTTGATCTGTCCGATGTATTTGACACCCGGTATTCACATACCGATGAATCACCGACGGATGTGGCAAGTGATGTTTATAATGCTTACCGGATGAAATAAAAACAAGGTCAGGCTGTACACAGTTAATCAATGCTTGTGTACTGGAGGTCCGGCTGCCATGATGTGGACAAAGGAGCAAATCACTTTTTAAGGTATCGCAAAAGGATTGAACAATCACCGCTTCTGCTTCCTGCTCAATATCACCAGGAAATAAAAACGTGTTCCCCTGATACTGCATCTGAATAACCAGAGAATTGTTATTGGTTTCCTTGAAAAATGATTTTGAGGATCTTTCGCTTGAAGAAAGATTAAAAAATCGGAAG
>PEAL01000417.1 GCA_002753725.1 Deltaproteobacteria bacterium | reverse complement strand
TTAGTTAGTTAGAACGTCAGAACGTCAGAACGTCAGAACGTCAGAACGTCAGAACGTCAGTCAGTCAGTCATGGCACATATAAGCATATAACCCAGCAGTTCAGTGGACAAATGGGGCCTTCCGCTTCGCTTCAGCCCCCATTTGCCGCTGACTTTTGCGTTATTCGCTTTGATTTCATTCATTGTCCAAACACGAAAAAATATGAATTAAAATTTATAATTTTGCTAATTTTATCATTTTGAGCTTCAAGGCAAAAAATCGTGTAGCAAATGGTATTGGTTATTACATTTTTGGATTACTTTATGTTTGAAAATATGGTAATCATAGTGACGTTTTTTGGTAATAGTTAAATTGCAAATCTACATTGCGGTTGCCAGTCTACTGGGCTTAGGCTTCTTGGGTTTCTTCAGCGAAATGGGTACGCTAATTGTGTCGAATTCAGTTTTGGCAGCTGCAGTTATCGCTTTAGGCGGAAGCGGCATATATCTCGTGTGGAAGAATCGTGAAGTTTACCTCGCACATGCAACTGTAGGTAAACGCTACAAGATTTATTTTGAGCATTTAGTCGAAACGCATCCAGATATTGAAGACCGTGCAATTTACGTTGATCTGTTTCTCTGGAAATGCCTTGAGAGCATATGTGTGGAGGTATTCAGTATTAACTCAGACGCCTTTATGTCCAAAGAGCGTGAAGAAATATCCACCGACGCAGATTGAAATAGAATCCAATACGGTTCAAGGATAGAAGTCGATCAAATTTAACGGAGACAAACTATGAACATTCCAAGAAAAAAAATTGAAAAAGAGGTATCCTGGTTTAACGGAGAGGTGCAAAAGTTTAAAGACCTTCTTGTTACCTGGCTTCGAGAATTAGGGCATAAAGTTGAGATATCAGAAAAAGTGTTGGAAAAAGTAGAAGAATTGAGTGGGCCATACAAGACAAAACAATACAATCTTCAAATTGACGGAGAACTCAATCTTTCGCTTAAACCATTTGCCATATGGTTAATTGGTGCCAAAGGTCGAATTGACGTTTCAGGGCCATCCGGCTCTGAAAAATTTATTTTCCTCACCGTTGGTGGTCCAGGAATAATTAGCGAAATAAAAGATTCGAGTGGTGGAGTTATCGAGCAAAGTGGTCGCCAATTTTTTAAAAACGTCGACGAAACAAATTGGTATTGGTATGATGATAGCTCTTACAGGAAAGTGAGCAAACTCTCTAATGAAATTGTTGAACCTTTGTTGGAGAGGCTTCAATGAATGAAAATATTATAAAAGAAGTTTTTTCTGTTTATGAAGTCTTAAAAGACTCGGTGAAGGTTGCTAAGAGATCAATAAACAAAGAGATATTTACGTTACACAATCGGACAATTTTTTGGGCTGAACAAAAGGAGCTAATGCTTGGCAAATTAACGGACACTGAAGAAGAGCTTGATGACATAATGGTTCTTTCCCTTTTCGCCTCTTTCGAGCGGGAATTACGCGGCTTTATTCAGAAAATTATCGAGGGTAATATAAATAAAAGAACGAAAACTATTGAACGAATAACATCTCTCACTACCAATTCAATTGAAAGATGGACCATAAATGATATGGTTGAAGCATTTTCCGATATAGTAGAAGGAGAACTCCGGGGAAGGGTTAAGCAAATCTATGAGTATCGCAACTGGATTGCACACGGTAAAAATCCAAAAAGGCTTCCTTCAGCTCGAACCGATCCTAAAACCGTTCATATTTCTTTAGTCGATTTTATTCTTCAAGCGAAGGGCGCAACTTCAATCCCAGTCAAAACTTAATGGAAATTGATAGGAAAAAAATTTGCCAACCATGCCATGCACTCGGACGGGTATTCCGCTACGCTCCATTCCCGCCGGTGATCATTATGTGCCTGTTGAAAAAGGTTCGTCAAACATCGGTTTAACCGAGTTTGGGCGAATAACCCAGCGCTCCACAGGACGTCAAAAGCGCGCACGTTTTTTTACAGTTGGTAAGTTATTGGTTAAAGGACGTTATTGTTTTAAAAGTTATTCCTTTTTTGCTTTTGCCGCCTGTGAGCTTAATGTTATTCGCCTTTACTCAATTTTTCCACATTGGCAAATGAGCCAGTCGCCAGCATTAAAATATGTAACAAAAAGCTAATTAGATGTTAAAAATTGGACAATATTAAATGTATCGTTACCCTGTAGGTAATAAAAACTTAAAACTAAATGAAAAAGTAAAATGAAAGAAACACCAATGTTGCAAGGAAACGAATTGCCAATACACATTAATGAAACTTTTCAATGGGATAATAAAGCCTGTATAGAAGAATGTGCTGGGCTTTGTTGTAAAGACCGCAACTATCTTATGGTAAGTTTTCATGATATTCTGCAAATTCTTAGATCACCATATGCAAAAAGAATTGGTATTCAAACAACTTGTGAACTTTTTGAAGATGAAATTCCTTTCATCTGCCTCAATAAGGACCAATCTTTTAAAATTGTTATCCCTTATATAGTTTTCTGGCCGATAGGAGCTAAAATGGGTATTTTACCTGAACATGCTCCGAGTAGTATGTGTCCTTTCTTGAAACCATTGCGGATGGTTTATGCTTTTCATCAAGAAAAAACTCCTGACACTGCTCATCCATTAGCAATGGGCTGTATACTAAAAGATTATAAACCAGATATATGCAAATTTTCTCCAATTGGCTTTTTACGAGGCATGGAAACAGGAAGGGTCTCATTTTGCCATGTCAAACCTTATGAATTTTGCCCGGCTTGCAATTCGCAAAACAAGGTAGAATTAAAAACTTATCTTAATTCCCTACAAGGAGTTAATATTGGACAAAAGAGTCTGTTTCATGAAGTTGCGATGCGACATTATAGTCGAATAAAATCTGGAATTGACCAAAGCATTTTTAACAAAATATTGCAGCAAATATATAATATTGATAGATTACTTCTTGATAATAACTATGATGTTCAGTATCGTCCATCGTACAAACAACTTCTTTCAATGTTGTATGAGGCAGTAAATGGTAAATTTGATTTGTGGGAATCATTTTTAAATCACCTTAGCAAAGGAAGTTTAGAGTTACTCCTGCAAGATAAAGATAACCAAGAGTGCTTAGTTTATTGATATGAAGGGCAATTTTTCTTTCGAACTTGATTAATAAGAGATTGAAACAAATAAGAAACCGATAGTTAGTAAGAACGTCAGAGACCAAAGTTAGTTAGTCAGAGTCATCGTCAGCAAAATGTGCGCCAGCTACAAGCCTGTTAGTCATCGATATAAATCAAATTCATTCATAATTGTCTGAATTTAGCTACCTGGACTTGCTGTCACACATTTTGCAGTTATGTTACTCATAGTTATGTTTTTTGGTAATTGTTAAATCGTAAAAATGGAAGACTCAATAAACGATCCCAGATAGCAGCCTGGATATGTTTGTTCATTTTGCTTTCAATTCGAACGTAAGCAATACCTCTAACAAAATTAAGGATACCCACTGTAATGGCAACTGAAATGAGTGCCAGCGCAAGATGTATCAGCAATTGTTCACTGGCTTCAGGTATGATGATATCGAATAAATATCCGGTCATAAAGGGTGTCAGCAGACTCAACAGGCCGCCTGTTATGCCAAATAATATCAGCATGACCCCATCGGTTTTACAGTCTTTCAAGCCAAATTTTAGAATATCAGCTCCATGCAATGATTTTTGCGGAAATGATGGGTACAGATTATAAGCAAAAGGTGACAGCTTTTCCGCCACTTCCGAGGTAACAGGTGTAAAACTTAAATCCACAGGGTCAGCTAAATGGTAACGTCCCACTGTGGATGGAATCAAGGCGACCGGTTTTTTACTGTCTTCAATTTGTCCCAGAATCGGCCCTGAGTCCTTTTTCCACCAGTTGACTTGCAGTAAAACCTGTCGTGTTCTGATCTGAGATGCCCGGGTAATCTGTTCAAGTTTAGGCTTACTCATGATCTGATTGTTCTCAAGATCAGGTGGCGCGGTAATGGGTATTTGCATGTTGATACCGATCCATTTGCAGGCTGTTAACAGGGCATCCGGTGTAACGACTGAGGAATAATCAGCTTTGGAGCCTGAAATAAATAGCGATGAAAGATGATTCAGTGCATTTCCGATTGATGTTTTTTCTTCGATGGTCTTATTTTGGAGTCGTTCTTGTTCATTTTTCGATTCCATAATCAATCGGTGTTCAATAAGGCGTATGGCAATCGTATAAAATGACGATAGCTCCATGCCTGTTTTTTTCCAGGCCTTTATCCTGCTGGACGTGTATGTTGAGATAATTTCACCATCAGTCATCATATGCAGCCATGAATGTCGGGTGACTGGCAGAAAATTATTTTCAGCATTGATCCGATGACCTGCCAGATTCGCGAAACACGCAGTGCCTTTCTTTACTTTCAACCACATGACACCTGATCTGGTTTGGATATCATTGCCTTCAGGAACGATTATATTTGTTTCTGATGAAACTCTTTTGAGAGGCTGTTCTGATCGTCCAGTGTGAATGCCTGCGGTAAATTTCTGGATCCAGACATCTATCGCAGCAGCGGAATGTCAAGAGTTCTGCTGGGGTTGTATTTGGGAAATAGTTAAAAATTTCTTTATCAGATAAATTGTTCAGTTTGTTTATTGCCTTGTCTGTCCATTCGTGAAGTTTTGTCTGGTTGTT
>PEAL01000416.1 GCA_002753725.1 Deltaproteobacteria bacterium | reverse complement strand
TAATTCAGATATTGTTATAGAAGGAGATATGTATGACGCTGAAATTGCAGTTTTTAATAACCAAGTTTTAATAGCAGGAAAGGAAATTTCAAAGGATTTTTTTCATGTAACCCAATATGATCTTTTAACCAAAAAACGTCATGATGTTTCTTTAGGGAATACTCATGATTTTTATTTTGGTCCATACCATAATGTTGATATCAATCAAAATAAATGGGTTGTCCTTGGTTGGAATACATATATTGCTTTTGCAGATTACTCTAAGGACATCATTGCACCAGAGGTTAATTTTTTATCAACATCTGGCAAGGTAAGTCCCGGTGAAGTTATTCAACTAAAATGGACTGCAAATGATAATAAAGATGAGTTACTATATCTTGAGCTTTATAAAAGGGAAAATGGAACAGAAGTGTTAATAACAAAAATTGAAGACACAACGATTGATAATTATGAATACAAAGTACCTGAAAATCAGACCGAAAAGATAACCTTTATTATTGTTGCCTATGATTTTGACCAAAATACGAGTACAGATATTATTGAAAAAGAAATATACATCCCTACAGTTATTAAGACATTTCAAGTAAATAAATCCACCATATCTGCTGGAATGAAAGTTATCTTCTCGTGGGAAACAGAAAATGCTATGTTAGATACTACTTATTGCGTTTATATGAGAAACAATAATGAAAACGAATGGCAAGAACTATTTACAGAGGTCGGTATAACCAAAAAAATAATTACGTTGAACGAACCACCAGGCCAATATATGTTTAAAATTGAAACAGGTAATACTTCGCTAATGTGTGCTAATAATGTAACGATAACTTCAGATAATATTATTTTTAATAACGATTCTTTTTATCCAAAAACTTCAGCAATATATTCACAAGGAAATCAATTTATTGAAATTTCATGGGCCATGAAAGATGGTACAACATTACCAGAGTTCTGTTATTTGTTTATTAAAAATAATACAGATACAGAATATCAATTAATTGAAAAGATTGATAATAAGAAAGAATTTAAAATTTTATACACCATTCCAGAGGAAATATCTTCATTTGAATGGAAAATTGTTGCTATCCACAATAACATTGAACATGAATCAGAAACAATATCTGTACAGCTTACAGAAATAAAATCACCATCAGTGAAAGAATTGATAGTGAAAAATTCACATACAAAAGAACCATTTGTCGAGATTATTTTTGATGAACTACCCAATATTTCAGAATATGCATTATTTCGAAAAGATGAATATGGAACATTTCAAGAAATATCTATACTTCAACAATCTGGTTTTGTAGATAAAAATATTGTATATGGAATGAACTATACATATGGAATATCTTCTATCAAAAATGGATTAACAGCACTAATGGGAACGACTAAACAGATCATTCCAGAAATTACGACCGCTAATCACATTGAAATTTCCAATACAAAATATGAGATACTTCAATCAAATGAAATTGTTATAACATTTGTACCTGAACCTGAGCCTTGTTTTGAATATTATGAAATAAACTATGGTTTTGAACCAAATCAGGAAATTTTATTCGCATTAACAGAAAATCATTCAGTTACTTTTACAAACCTTAAATATAATACAACATATTATATTAATATTTATCCATTAGATAACAAAAGCAATAGAGCGAGTTATGTGCCTACAAATTATATATTTACAACAGGATTTGATCAACGTGAAATACTTGAATCACCTACAATTGTAGTTGATCAAGTTACAAAGGAAAGTGTTGTATTAAAATGGAATGATGTACAAAATGCAAATGAATACCTTGTTTTTCGAGCAGAAGAAAATAACGATTACAATTATCTTGGAAAGACTTCCTATTTATATTATGAAGATTTTAATGATATTAGTTCTGGAAAAAAATATTCATATGTATTGAGAGCAGATAATTCATATTCTTCACAATTATCTGATCCTTCTCAACAAATTTTGATTCCTGATGATGAGGATAGAGATTCAGATGGTATGCCTGATTCTTGGGAAGTTGAATATGGATTAAATCCTAATGTTAATGATGCCTTAGCTGATATTGACAATGATGGATATTCGAACTTACAAGAATATCTGTCGGGAACGATACCGACAGATTATAACTCAAAGCCACAAAATCCAACTGCAAATGCTGGAACTGACCAAACTGTTAACGAAAATAGTATTGTTACGTTAGATGCTTCCTTATCATCAGATTCAGATGGAACAATTATATCTTATCTATGGAAACAAATAGACGGAATACAGGTAGAAATATCTGATTCAACTTCTATAAATCCAACATTTAGTTCGCCTGATGTATACTCAGATGGTAAATTACTAACGTTTGAGTTGATTGTAACTGATAACAATGGATTACAGTCATCAGACAGATGTAAAGTCTACATTTCTTGGATTAATGAATATCCTGTTGCCAATGCAGGTATAGACCAGATTGTAAATGAAGGAAATAATGTTAAATTAAACGCGTCCAATTCATATGATATTGATAATGGAATTGTATCTTATCAATGGACACAAATAGATGGACCACAGGTCAATTTATCTAATTCTGCATCGGTTCAACCACAATTCATAGCCCCACAGGTTGCTTATGATGGTTCGTCAATTATTTTTCAATTATCAGTCGAGGATAATAATTCATTAATAGCCAATGATTATTGTATTGTAAATGTTATTGACAGTATTGATGGAAACCAACCTCCAATTTCAAATGCAGGAATTGATCAAATTATTGAAGAAGGTGAAGTAGTCTCTTTAAATGGCGGCAATTCTTATGACCCTGAGAACGATAGTATTGTATTTTTTTGGGAACAAATAAATGGGCATGATATTAATCTTTCCAATCAAAATGATATTAACCCAACATTCAATGCACCCAATAATCTATGTCCTGATGAGAATTCTTTTAGTTTTAAACTTACTGTCAAAGATAATGGTGGACTCATAAGCCAGGATACTTGTAATATAAGTGTTCAGTGTGAAAACACCCAACCGACAGCAAATGCTGGAAATGATCAGTTTCATAATGAGGGTGAAACTGTTTTTCTGAATGCTTCCAATTCGACAGATATTGAAGGATCAATTCAAAACTATTTTTGGATTCAAACTCACGGGGAAGTGGTAACTTTATCTAATCCAAATAACATTACAACGTCTTTTATTGCACCATCAGTTGATATTAATGGTTACACACTAACATTTGAATTGATAGTTGAAGATGACAAAGGACTAAGATCAAGCGACACAGTCAATATAATTATTAATGATCTTGATATTGTTGAATTTTCAAATGAAACAGTCCCTATACATTGCGCAAATGGGAAATATGTTGGATTAGAAATGAACAGTGGTGGTAATTGTACAAAACTAATAAATCTCTTATCAACTGATATATCTGATGAATTTAACAAACCGAGTAACCTCATCTATGATCTGTTTGATTTAAAATTTAAAACAGATATAATCGGCGATACATTGAAATTTAATATACATTTTTTGGAACCTATTCCAGAAGGTTATAGCTGGTTTAAGTATGGTCGTAATGGTTGGTTTGACTATAAAAATAACATTTTAATTACTAATGATCGAAAAACCATTACAATTACTTTAATTGATGGTGGCATTGGAGATGATGATGGTAAAAGAAATGGGGTCATTATTGATCCTTCAGGACTTGTTTTTATTCCAGTAACACCTGCTCCTGTTCAATCAGGTGATGATGGTGGTGGTGGATGCTTTATTGATGTAATCTTGCAATACTGTCAATAATCATAAAGAAGATGTTTTTTAGTCTGAAATATATAAACCTGAGATTAATTGGAATACTTATGTCATACAATTGCCTTAAATGTCTGAAATCCAAGAACATTAGTTGGATCATATAAAAATATGATATTTCTTAAATAGATTTATTGCACTCAACTATTTAATATAATGAAGGAAAAATGATCATGAAGGATACAGAAAAAAATCTGAGTATATTAAAATCTTTAAAATTATTATTAACAAATCATTTTGGTACTAATATACAAGATGTTATTTTATTTGGTTCTCAAATTAAAGGAACTTCAACTAAATTTTCAGATTATGATATCCTTATTATATTAAAAAATGACTATGACTGGAAATTCCAAGAAAAGATAACCGATGTTGTATATGATATGGAGTTAGATTACGATATTCTCTTTGATAAACATTTGGTTTCTTTGAATGAAATGAAGAATTCTTTGAAAGGAGCGGAACCTATTTACAAAAATGCTATAAAATATGGACTTTATGCATGATAAAAGACAAACAAAGAAACGATTTGATCAAATATAGAATCGAACAAGCAAAAGCAACTAAAAATGAAGCTAAGCTAATGATTGAAAATGATATGTTTCGAGGAGCTATAAACAGAATTTATTATGGCATGTTTTATATGGTTCTTGCACTTGCTCTAAAATATGGATTTGATTCATCAAAGCATGGACAATTAATTGGTTGGTTCAATAAAACCTTTATAAAAGAGGCAATTATTGAACGTCGCTTTGGGAGACCCGGTACTGTTTTGCTGCGTATTACTTTCAGTTTCATTTCTTTCAGAATTGCTCTGACAGCATCATACGAATAATCAATTTTAAATTGTTTTTTTATATAGGAAACAACTTCATTTATA
>PEAL01000415.1 GCA_002753725.1 Deltaproteobacteria bacterium | reverse complement strand
ATCCATGCAGAAGGTGAAGATTTAGGCAGTGTTTATCAGTCTGATATTATCATTGGTGTGTGTGAAGAAGCATATGAAATTCCATCAGCACCATTACCGCCCAAGTACTCCTGCTATATGGTTATAAGGCCAACAGACATTAGTGGATCATATGAAGAAGCCATTGTCAACAGAGGTGAGACAGAATATACATGGATAATCGAAATCAATCCCCATAGAAACATACCGCCATTAAATGCTGAGCGAACTTGCACACTAACGTGGGAACCTTCAACCCTGGGAAAAGGTATTTTTTCACTTAAAAATGGATTTGATGGTGAAAATGTTATTCCGGATATGAAACAAGAAGCACAGTATTCTATTACAAGTACTTCTGATAGCGCTCAATCTTTTACCCTTCACTATCAACCACTTTTACCACCAACAAATCTAGATCTGGCAACTGAAGATGACACGGGGCAAGATTCAGAAGATAACTTGACAAATCAGTTGAATAATTTGGCCATAAATGGTTCTGGCATTGAAGGTGCTGAGATACATCTTTATGAAAAAGATTCTTTTCTTGCAAAAGGAGAAGTTAAGGATAACACCTTTTCCATAGATGTCTCATTTTCTTCAGAAGGTGAGCATTGCATTACAGCTGCTCAAATAATATCCAGTGAAATATCTGATGCTTCAAATAAATTGTGTATTCATATAGATACAACAAAGCCTTTACCACCTGTAGTTTCAGGAGAAAGTCTTACCAATAATCAAAGACCAGACTGGCAGTGGATATCAAGTAATACTGGTGACAATCAAAATGAGGGTAATGGTAATTTTTGTATTACTTTAGATGATTCAGATATATGTCATAAGACACACGCAACAACATTTATTCCTGACACACCTTTAGCACATGGATATCACACACTGTATGTAAAAGAACAAGATGCTTCAGGCAACTGGTCTGATGCTGGCTCCTATACAATATTGATTGATCTTATTGGGCCAAAAGGAAATATATCAATAAACAATAATAGTGAGTGGACAGGTACGAAATTCGTTACATTGAACATAAATTCTCAAGATATAAGTAATGTCAGTAAAATGAGGCTGTCTAATGATGGAAATCATTATTCTGAGGATATGGTCTTTATTAAAACGATTGATCAGTGGGAATTAACAGATGAAGATGGTCTTAAAACTGTTTATGTTAAATTTCAGGATTACTTGGGAAACTGGTCTGAAGCATATACAGATACCATTGGATTGGACAGATCACCTCCTCAAGTTGCGATAAAATGTCCTGAATATGCTAATTCAGAAGAAATAATCATAAATTGGTCAGCGGACGATTTTTCGGGCTGTGGAGTTAAGGGCGCAACCTTATCATTTCAAATAAATGATGGTGGTTATGGTCAATTATCTATTAATAATGAGTCAAAACCAATTAAATTCCAATCCATGACAAATGATGGAAAGTATACGTTTAAGCTTTCGTCTGAAGATTATTTGGGGCATACATCAGAAACAAAAGAATATGTAACGATATATGACACAGAAGCACCAATTTCAAAAATTGAATCGGTACCAGCTTTTGTAAATGATTTAACAAAAACATTTACAGTAACCTATTCTTCTGAAGACAACCTTAGTGGCCTTGAAAGCGTAGAACTTTGGGTAAAAAAAGAACCTGTTGATAGTGTTTATACTCAAGAAGAATATGTTCGTATTGATCAAGATGGTACTGCTGTCAGTAATGGAAAATTCCAATTTACAACGACAACTGAAGGAAAATATTATTTCTACACCATTGCCACTGATAAAGCGGGTAATCGGGAAAATCCTCCTGAAAATTTTGATAAAACAACTTTGTATACTTCAAAGATCCCAGGTTATGCAATACTCGCTATTGGTGCTACAAATGATCAAGAAGGACATAAAAATTATTCCCAAACCGCAAAGCAAGTGTATGCACATTTAGTAAACAATAATTTTACATTAGGTTCAGGCATAGATGATTACCATGACAATGTAAAGTTTTTTAATCCAGGCGACCAGGAAGAAATTGATGGACAGGATTCTATTAAAGATAATTACAAAAATGATCTTAAGAAATCAATTGAAACATGGGCGTTTGAAAAGATGAAATACATTAAAGCGCCTTTATATATTATTTTGATTGGTCATGGTAATAAAGACAGATTTTTTCTTTCCAAAGGTAACTATCTATCGTCAAAAATCACCATTGAAGAACCATCAGATGGCCTTCATGAATGGCTTGAAACTCTGGAAGGAAAAATGATGGAAAATCATATTGATCAAGATATTATTATCATACTGGGTTCATGCTATTCTGGTAGCTTTATAGATGATTTATCTAAACCAGGTCGAATTATTATAACAAGCACATCAGAAGAAGAGCAGTCTTATCGGGGGCATATTGATTCAACAGGTGTTCGAAATGGTGAATTTTTTATCAGTGCGCTTTTTACAGAACTTGCAAGGGGGTATAATTTAAGTAAAAGCTTTTCAATTGCTGCACAAATGACTCACAATCATACATATGACAGTTATTGGATCAATGAACCGCCCTATTATGATTCAGTCAGACAACATCCTTTACTTGATGATGTAAGCCAAAACGCAGAAAAAATTCAATTTAAGACAATTGATCCAAATGATCTGAAATTTACAGACTTTGGCAAAATAGAATCTGGTACACTATCAAATGACACTGAGGAAGCAACACTCTGGGCACAATTGAATGACAATAGTAAAGTGGATATGGTATGGGTAGAAATATTGCCCCCTGATGTCAGGACCGATGAGGTAGAACAACAATTGGTGATTGAAACAACAAAAATACCATTAATTTTACATGGCGGCCAGTTTGAAGTTTCATATACAGAGTTTAATTCATCGGGTAAGTATACTGTTTTTTTCTATGCCAGAGATAAACAAGGGCTGATTTCAACTGTAGAAAAACTATATATTTACAAAGATAAATCAGTCACAAATGATGCACCTGGATTATTTGCTTTGAGATATCCAGATGATGGCATTAAAACAACAACCCAATCAGGCCTGACTGCATTATGGAATGAATCAATTGATCCGGATGGAGACCTTGTCACCTATACCCTTGAAATATGGAAAAAAGATAGTTCAAGTATTCATTCTAAACGTGAAGGTATTACCACCAACAGTTATAAAATAAACATGACAGAAGGGTTTGATGAGCCTTGTTCTTATACCTGGCAGGTGACAGCAGTTGATGCATATGGAGCTAAAACAATCTGCCAAAAACAAAGATGGTTTGTAATTGATAATACAGGAGGAGGCTCAAATGCTTTTAGTTCACAGGTTTTAACAGGAGATATAAGAGATTCCATAACAAAAAAGAAAATCAGTTTTGCGGATGTTACGATTAATCCTGCACTCAAAATGTTTAATGTAATAGAGGGTCGTTATATTGCTGACTGCTTTTTAGATAATTGCAATGTGACATTTAGCCTTCATGCCGAGGCAGATGGCTACCATTCAAAAACTATTCAAAACATTTCTTTTGAAAAGAAAGATGGCCTCATAAAAGATATATATCTGGTCAGGACAGATTTACTGGCACAATTAATTCATGTTTTGAATGTAATAACTCAAATGCAATCAACTGAAAACTGCTTCACCAACAAAATAGATTTTAATGAAAATGACAAAATTGATTTAAGAGACGCTGTTTTTTTGATCAAAGAGATCTCCAGGTCGCCAGGAAATTAGTGCCTTAAAGATTATCTAATTTGAAAAAGGAAGTTCTTATTAGCACTGTTGTATTTTTCTATTCAGGTTGTGGACATAGCCCTCTTTAGTAAATATTTTTCATTTTTATTAGAATCAGAATTTTCAGAATTATAAAATTTTTCAGAATGAAGAAAAAATGTGAGCATAATACAATGTATGATTCGGCAGCCTGTCATGTTATCAAAAAAATTCTTATTGTTTTATCTTTTACTATTATTATCATAATTGATATTGGATCAACCAGAACAATGGATTTGCCATCATCGCCAAACCCGGTAGGCTCCGGAGCAAGAGCGATAGGCATGGGCGGTTCATTTATTGGCGTTGCTGATGATGCCACAGCAGCATCATGGAATCCTGGTGGACTTATTCATTTGAAAAAAAAAGAATATTCCATTGTTGGGGCTATTTTTCAACGTGTTGAAGATAACACATTCGACCTGACACCTGATGCATCCGGCAAACAAGGTGTTTCAGGAGATAACCTCAACTATCTCAGTTTTGCCTATCCTT
Source organism: Deltaproteobacteria bacterium (assembly GCA_002753725.1). Classification (GTDB taxonomy): domain Bacteria; phylum Desulfobacterota; class Desulfobacteria; order Desulfobacterales; family Magnetomoraceae; genus Magnetomorum. The sequence continues at coordinate 409 of PEAL01000415.1, read as the reverse complement.
TTACTGCTCTGAACTGCAACATGGTATTTTCTCTTAATTATCAACACTTATATAATTTCTGCAGGGAATGGGATACATCATATTCACTATTTGAAGAGCAATTGCGCTACAGTAATGAAATTCATTACAAAAACAAAGGTCAACTCTCTGCCATTGGTTTTGCATATGCAATAAAACTTCACCAGCATTTTTTCTGTGGAGCAACACTTAATCTATGGAAAGATAATCTCAATGAAAATGGATGGGAGGAAAAATCCAATAATACGATTATTACTGTCAGAAATGACACAAGCTTTCATTATGAGATTATTCAAAAACATAAATACAATTTCAGCGGGATCAACTTAAATCTGGGATTTATATGGAGACCAACAAACAAACTGCCAACCTGGCTTTATATCAGAAGTTT
>PEAL01000414.1 GCA_002753725.1 Deltaproteobacteria bacterium | reverse complement strand
TCGACAAATGGAATCACACCGAAATCTTTATTAAAGGTGATCCGCCCTTTATGCTCATGGGTGATAATATTGATGGAGGAGTCTATGGCATCGTTAATGTTCGCATCACTGAATGTTTCTTCACCCCTGCGATAATATTGTTTTAAATCAAGAAGTATTTTTTTCAGTCGTTCAGCGCCATCAATGGAACGGTCGATCAAGCGCGGAATTCTCTCATGCAAATACTCAAAATTCATATCTTCTTTGATCTCATTGATTTTGTTCAACAATTCATCAGGCAAGTTCAATGAATGATACGTATCAATCAATTCCAGCAACTTGTTGCAGAATTTTTTCAAACTGGATAAATTGGTATTAACAAACGCAATGGGATTGTTTAATTCATGAGCAATGCCGGCAAGCATGGTTCCCAATGTACTCATCTTTTCATTTTGAATCAGTTGTTCTTCAAGCAAGACCCGTTCATCCAGAATATGGGTTAAATACGCCTGGACGAATTCAAATGCCATTTGAAGGACATGCACGTCTTTAAACGGTTTTGTTAGAAATTTATCAAACATTCCCGCCTTAAACTGATCATAAATAGCTGATTTATCAAGATTCTCATCAGCCAGTAAAATCTTGTCAACTTTCAAATCGATTTGTTTGAGTTGTTGATAAAATGAAATGCCTGACGCCGTGGCTGTATCATTGAAAATAATCATGTTCAAGGGGATCTGCTTAGATAAGGCAATGGCTTCCTCATAGTTTGTACAGCTCAAAACCTGGCAGGTTGTTGACGTCATAAATAAGTCATTCATCATCTCAACATACTCATTTGTGCTGTCTACCAGTAAAATGATGTACTTATATTTTGAAAAATCCATAGAAAACTCCTTTTTTTCTCGGCTTTTGAGCAGAGATCAATCTGTTCCTTTTATTCTTTTGTTGCCATCCATAAACGGCCAATAATCCGCCAATCCATTATGGGTTTGGCGGCCTGTTTACTTAACAGGGGTTCAGAATTATACTCCTGATTGAGAAATAAAACTTTGATACCTTGATCAGCATAGGTTCCGGCTGAATATCTCTGAAAAAACAATGCAACAGCGGCCTTTGGGTTTCCCGGGTCAATGATGGCGATCGGGTTCGAAAGGGTGAGCATCATCTGCGAAACCTTTGAAAAAGCAGTTGTTTTTAAATGGTTAAGCTTTTCCCATGAAATTTTTTGAGGCTTTCTGTCTGGATTGTAAAACAAGATATCGTCCTTACGATAAAATTGCATATAGTTCAGAATATCTTTGGATCGCCAAGACTCTGCCCATCTGGATACCAATGCTTCCAGTTGTTCGGTTTTCTCATATATGGTTTCAGGAAAAGACTTAATGGATAAATAAACCAGCAATGGAACAGCACGCTCAGTTGAAATGGGTTTCAGTTGATGAAACAATTTTACAGCCACATCATTATCTGTATTTAATACATAAGGATTGAATAAAAAGGGCTGATCCTTTTTATCCTTTCCCAGGATATAAAGACCTTCTCTTAAATTGGCATAAAATTTACCGGTTTGAATGAATTTCGGCTGTTTTGATGGTCCTTTCCAGAGGGACACATCATTGGTATCTGTGTGAAAAATAATGACGTGCTGATCATCAGCCAAGGAAATTAAAGGTTCTGGAAAACGCTGTGTCAATGGTGTTGAAACCGCATCTGATGGTTGCGGTCTGATATGAGTCGTCTTAGAGATTTTTGTATCCTGTGTCTGTTTTGTATTATTAATCGTGCTGTCCTCTGGAGAACGTATTGCAGAAACGCTATTTTCCTGAGAAGTATCTTTCTCAACGGATACAGTCTTTTGCAATGCAGAATTTTCAACAGTTGCATTGATTGGCGTAACCGCTTGAGATGAGTTTGCCAAAGGTTTCATGCTGGTGTCAACGTCTGTAGCTCTATTTGATGGATCGATGGGTTGCAATAAATCTTTCTGACTGTCAGTGTGCTGTGAAACAGGCGATGAAAAAAAGAATTGCCTGTATATTGGCGTATTGGTCATCAGTTCATAGCAAAAGAGCATGGAAACGATCACCAGTAATGCGATTAACATCCATCGATTACGTTCAGCCCTTTTGTAGTTGTGCGTAAGGGCCTCTTCATGATGAAAACTGTTGATGGCCTTTTTTAAATGAGACCGTGTAATCTGCCGTTTTTGCTCAGCAAAGGCAGCCATAAGGCTTCGTTCACAAATTAAATTGATAACCCGGGGTAAGCCCTCGCTGTATGTATAGATTAAATGATATATTTGTTTTGAAAACCTGGGCTGATGATGCCCCGCCCCACCGGCAACGCGGATACGATGTTGGATATAGGCAACCATGTCCTGTTTTGAGAGAGGATTCAGGCGACATCGAACGGTAATGCGTTGATAGATTTTTTTCAGCTCAGGCCGTTGAAGATTTTTTCCCAGTTCCAACTGGCCAACCAGAACGATTTTAACCAGTTTTTTCTTTTCCGTTTCAATATTTGAAATCAGGCACAGTTGTTCCAGAGTTTCATCGCTCAAGTTTTGTGCTTCATCAATGATAATCACAGAAACTTTGTCATCTTCCAACTGGATCAAGCGCTGTTGAAGCAAGCGAAGAATCCGTTCACCGGACAATTTTTGCATCCTGTCAGCGGGCAGGCCGAAATCTGATACCACCGCAAGGAGTAATTCTCTGGGGCCGATGGTTGGATTTACAATCAATGAAATTTGAACATCTTCGCCAATTTGTTTGAGCAGGGAACGAACGGTAATGGTTTTACCAATTCCGGGTTCACCTGAAATTTCCACAAAACCTTCTTCCGAGCTGATACTGTACAGAAGATGTCGCATCACTTCTTTATGGACATCGCTGGGAAAAAAATATTCAGTGTCCGGGCTGAGTCGGAAAGGCTTGTCTTTTAATTCAAAAAAAGTTTCATAGGTCATTGGTATTATCCCGCATGAATATGAGATTGCATATCAAATGAACAGGTCTTAACTGTCACAAAAAAGCGTTTACGTATTACGAATACTGGCATTCAAAGATAAAAAATATTGTTTTGTTGCATGAAAAAAATATCCCTTAGCCCGACGGCTATGGGCTTTAGCACATGTTTCAATCTCAATTATATCACTAATAATATTAAATTCTATCAATCAATAACGAAATCGATCCAGCAAACCACTCATCCAAAAAGCAAGTTTTTGATACCAGGTCATTTCTACTTCATGGAAAAAAGGGGGTAACTCTCTTTTCATCATTAATTCAGTCGTGCTGGCACTGACACTGGGAACATCCTCTGTTTGATGAACCCCTAATTCTTTCATATCTTTGACAGATGTAACCACATTGTCAACAATTCGTTCTGGATCAAACGGGTCAGGGTAACAATCAATTTTAGGGATCCCCTGCCGATCAAGCTCGTCTGTTTTCCAGGATTCAATCAGTTTGAAAACTCTTAAATTCGGTTGATTCTGAAGCAATGTTTTTAAAAATAAAATGGTTTTTGACAGACAGTCAACGGTATCCACAATTAACAGCACAGGTTTATCGCGAATCACAGCCGCTTCTGTTTCGTATAATTTATCATACCATCTGGAATGTAAACCATGCCAAACCAATGATTTATGCAAAATATTTCCTCTAATGGCATCCTGAGAAAAGATGACGATTATATCGTCCATTTATTTACTCCTGGGAAAGATATCACCGCCGGATATAGCCAGAATCATGGCTCCCCTGGCAGTCGTATATAAAGGATCTTGCGCAATACGAACTTCAGAAATTCTCAGTGGAAAACTAACATCTGAAAGCGCTTTGGCAAAGCGATATTCAAACCCCTTTGGCAAAGCAGTCCCACCACTGATAATGACAGGCAAAGGCTTTGAGAGCCTAGGGATTTTGCTTGATGCATCAATAATTTCAATAAAGCTTTCAATCAGCAGGGTAATCAGTTCATCATAAAAAATAGACAAAGCGTTTGCAATTCTGCCATTTCCAGGTTGAGACAGATCGAAATTTTCTTCCTTGATCATTTTCACTTTGGTGACTGACTCTCCAACAGATTCGGATACCATCGCATCAATATAGTCCCCCCCTTTTTGAATACTGTATGTAATGATAGGAACCGCCATATATGACAGACAAATATTACACATGCCACCGCCCATACTGATACCAATACCCGTGTAAGCATCATCTTCAAGTTCTGAAATAACTGTGGCAAAGCCTTCATTGACAGGAATGGGCTTGTATCCAAATTCTTTAAGATATTGCTTGATCACCGATTCATGATAGGTGACCGATCCTTTTATATCATAGGGTTGTCCTGGCGTACTAAAAGCAATTTCCTGACCCGCATGTTCAGCCGTTGGTACCACACGTTCTAAAATGGCCCGAATGACCGTAAAGGCATCTTCTTCTTTTGGGCTTAATAGTCCTTTTTCAATGGGCCGTTTCAGGCCGACATTGAAAATATTAGCAAAATCCTGTGCCGGGTATCCACACACAAAAATTTTCCGCTCCCGGATAAAAAAAGGAATCTGATGAGATTCCAGTGTTTTTTGAGTGACCCCGGATTGCGGCACGGTGAAAAAGGCGTTTAAATCACTTTTAAAGGTCAGGCGATTGTTATTGGATCCTGCAACAACAATGTGACTGGTTCCAATATCTAACCCCAGCGGACCTTTGATTTTTGTCATATGTTT
>PEAL01000059.1 GCA_002753725.1 Deltaproteobacteria bacterium | reverse complement strand
ACTGCAAGATAAAAGCAAAGATAAACGGTATTAAAAAAACATAAAATGACAAAGAACAAAAACATTTGAGCTGTTTTAGTTGCTTTAAGGTTTTAACGTTCTCGTTAACTTGAATCTTGATGATACTTAAAACCCTTATTCATTTGATAGACAAAAACACAATATGTGTATAGATAGAAAAACCGCTCGAAAATAAATCCCCAAAAGGGGAACCTCTTTAAAAATATAATAATATTTTTAGCGGATTCTTTAAAGGAAATACTATAATATTAACTACTTAACAAGGAATTGATGCTATCTGACATTAAGATGGGACAGGCTTCGCTATTTCGTTTCTTTCTACTCAATGAACAAAACAAGGAAGCCTGACCTCATACACTCAACAATCCGGATTATAACATAAATTTCCACATTGCAGACATCGCTTTGTTTCTCTCAACGCAACATCTTCTTTCAAGACTTGATCAACTTCAATAAACGATTGAATCCGAGTTTTGGGTGGTAATTCTTCCATCTCTGCACGTTGAATCTTCTTGATACCATCCACATATTTAAATTTCGTTCCAGGAATAAAGGCCTTTAACAATGCATTGGGGGCTGGAGTAACGTCTTGTTCAGTCACATATAAATGAATCGAGCGTGCTGCTCGACGTCCACCACCAATGGCATCCACAACCAACGAAGGCCCTGTTTGAGCATCTCCAGCAGAAAAGATATAAGGGATATTGCCTTGCAAGGTTTTAGCATCAACATCAAAGGTTTTCCATCGGGTGATAGCCAGATCTTTGGCGTCCTTTTCATTTTTTAGAAAACCAATATCTGGTTGTTGTCCAATGGCTGTGATGATAGTATCCAGCGGTAAAAGGGTTTCTGAACCTTCAACAGGAACAGGACGACGTCGGCCACTGGCATCAGGTTCGCCAAGTTCCATTTTCAGATATTCCATATGGGTAACCTGACCCTTTTCATCCGCCACAACCCTGACAGGCGCTGCCAGGAAAATAAATTTGATCCCCTCATGTTCCGCAGCTTCAATTTCAACTTCATTGGCTGGCATTTCTGCGCGAGTTCGTCGATAGATAATGTAGACTTCTTCTGCACCCATTCGCATGGCATTTCTTACACAGTCAATAGCACTGTTACCACCACCAACAACACCAACACGTTTACCAATGGGAAGTGGATCGTCATCACCCAGGCGAGATAAAAATTGGATACCTTTGTAGCACCCTTTTAAATCTTCACCATCAACGCCTAACGCATAATCAACCCATGCGCCAACGCCCAGGAAAATGGCATCAAATCCTTCTTCACGTAAAGATTCGATGGTGAAATCTTTACCCAATTGCATATTGGTTTTGGCTGTAATACCCAAATTCAGTATGCCCTCGATTTCCCAATCCAATACTTTTTTGGGAAGACGATACTCGGGTATGCCGTATCGCAACATGCCGCCAAGCTTATTCATGGATTCATAAATGACAGGGCTGTGGCCCAATCGTGCTAAAAAGTAAGCACAAGAAAGACCTGCAGGTCCACCACCTACAATGGCAATTCGTTTGCCAGTGGATGGCGCTTGTGAGATAGGAAAACGAACACCGGAATTCATTTCATAATCCGCAACAAACCGCTTGAGCTGGTTAATCGAAACAGCTTCGTCTTCAATTTCGCGTCTACAGGCTGTTTCGCACGGATGCGGACAGACACGGCCACAACTGAGCAACATGGGATTTCGTTCACGAATCGTTGCGATAGCACCAATATAATTGCCTTCTTTAATTTGACGGATATATTTGGGAATATTGATTTCAGCCGGGCATCCCTGTCGACAGGGGGCCAGACATTCACTGTCTTGATTAAAGTGCAGCAGTCGTTCTGATGGTGTTGATACACTGACAATGCCTTTGGGGCAGGCACGTTCGCATGCTCCACATCCCACACATTTATCATAATCCACAACCGGAACACCGGTGGAACCAATGTCAATGGCATCAAACTGACAGGATTTTACACAATCTCCAAAACCCAAACATCCAATATCACAGGTTTTGTATCCACCAGAAAGCGCATTAACTGCGTGGCAGCTGATGGCCCCCATGTAATTGTACAGATCATCAGCACGATGCCCTCCTGTACAGCAATTTTGAGAGGTTGGTGGTTCCGCAGCACCTACTTCCATGCCCATGACTGCTGCCACAGCCTCAGCACATTCAGGTCCACCAACGATACACACGGTTGGTGTCGCTTTTCCGGCAACAACAGCCGCTGCGGCTGCTGAACATCCAGCATATCCGCATCCACCACAATTGGCCCCTGATAGACAATATTCAACCGCTGCAATTCGCGGATCTTCATACACATAAAAAACTCGTGAGGCAAGACTCAGAATGCCACCGCATGCCACACCCAGCCCCAACATAAACAATATGGCTTCAGTCATAATTACACCATTCCTTTAAAACCCATAAACGCCAGTGCGATTAATCCGGCAGTCACCAAACCGATGGATGTATCCTGAAGCGGTTTTGGCACACGACCCAAAACAATACGTTCACGAACACCTGCAAACAATATCAGAGCGAAACCAAAACCAACCGCATAACTAAATGATGACACCAGGGTTTGAACAAAACTATATTCTTCTTTAATATTGATCAGGCAAGTCCCCATTACAGCACAGTTTGTTGTGATCAAGGGTAAAAAGATTCCCAAACCTGCGTACAGGGCGGGGATGCTTTTTTTCAAAAACATTTCAACAAACTGAACAAGGGATGCAATGACCAGAATAAATGCGATGGTTTGCAAATATTCCAGGCCCAGACGGGTTAGAATATAGTTATCCACCAGCCAGGTAATCAGGCCGGCCATAACCATGACAAATACAACTGCCATTGCCATACCGACGGCTGTTTCCATTTTTTTTGAGGTTCCCAGAAAAGGGCAGTTCCCCAAAAACTGAGCCAGCAGAATATTGTTTACAAAAATACAACTGATTGCAAGAACTATTATATCGCCCATTTTTTTCTCCTATGCATCATGGACTGATCAACGAAATAAGCCCGAATGTTTTTCGGACATTCCGCTTCAATAAAAGTTAATATCACTTACGCTTTTTTAGGAATCAGATTCATCAGGCAGAGCATCAGCCCCAGGGCAACAAAAGCCCCTGGTGCTTCAACCATAAACGTAAACGGACGGTAGCCATCACCCATTATTGGAATATTGTACAAAAAAGGTAAAGATAATGTTCCTGTGCCAATAATTTCACGAACTGCTCCCAAAAGCCCCAGGGACAATGTAAATCCCAGTCCCATTCCAAGACCATCTGCACAGGATTTGGCAACACCATTTTTTGAGGCAAATGCTTCTGCACGCCCCAAAACAATACAATTTACCACAATGAGTGGGATAAATATTCCCAGCTTTAAAAACAGTGGATAAGTAAACGCTTGCATGAGCAATTCAACCACTGTCACGAATGTTGCTATAATTACAATAAAACAGGCAATCCTGACTTTTGATGGAATGACATTTCGAAGCATGGAAACCAGGATATTGGAACCTACCAACACAAAGGTGGTAGCCAATCCCATTCCCACGCCATTTTCCAGTGTTTTGGTTACTGCCAGGACCGGGCAAAGACCAAGAACAAGCCGAAATGGAGCCACTTCAGCCCATAAGCCCTTTGTGAATTCCTGAACCACAGTTTTTGCCATGAGTGCAATCTCCTATTATTTGATAGATTTGACTTTTTCTTGAATTTGCGATTTCAGTCGTTTATAGACATCACCGGCTGTTGTCACTGCTGCACAAACACCACGTGTGGTAATTGTCGCACCAGTGAGCGCATCAATTTGACCACCATCACTTTTAACTTTGGTCACATCCATAATCGGCAGTCCTTTGAATTTTGCACCAAATGCCGGATCTGTAGATTTAGATCCCAGCCCGGGTGTTTCTGAGTGGGTGGTTACACCAATGGCAAGCAATTTATCATCTTTGAGATTCACACCCACCATCACGCCGATATCACCGCCAAAGCCTTTACCAGAGCTTTCAAATGCAACAACCTGTGGTTCACCATTTAGAACACCCACAAAAAAACTGCGCTCTGTGTCGGCATCTTTTATTTTTAAACGATCGACAATGGGGTCATTGCTGCATTCGTTCAAAATGGTACGAATGGCAGGGCCTTTGACAAACACAAGCTGCTGGTATTCGATTTTTTCTTTGGTGCTGTTTCGAAGACCTGCCAATAAGCCGCCTGAAAACGATGCTAACACGGCAATGACAACCACCATTTTTATCATATCACGCATTTTCTAATACCTTTCCAAGTGGTTTGGGTCTGAGCCGATCAATCAATGGATTGGCCAGATTCATTAACAATACGGCAAATACCACGCCATCAACGTAAGCGCCAATGTTTCGAATGAGTACAGTCAAAAAACCTGCGCCTGCACCATAAATCAGCATGGGGATAAAATTAACCGGCGAGGTGGCATCTTCAGTTGCCAGAAAAAAGGCTCCAATCAATGTATACCCTGTCAGCAGATGAAACCCAGGACAGGCATATTTTGCAGGATCAGCAGCATTAAACAGATGAGCAGTAATCAGCAGTCCCACAATAAAAGATATGGAAATTTCCCATCGGATGACCCCGTTATATATCAGATAGGCTCCGCCGATAAAAAGAGCGATACCACATGGTGTACCAATTCCACCGGCTTGTTTTCCTATCAAAAGGTTTACAATACTGATTCCAGAAACAGCTTCAACACCTTGAAATTTAACAGCTTCTAATGGGTATATCATGGAAAAACCAGGATTGTAATTGACCAATGCACCATAGTAATCAAGCATATCCGGCCAGGACAGCATCACAATGGCGATTGCAGTTAGCACGGGATTAAAAGGGTTTCCACCCATTCCACCAAAGATTTCACGCCCGACAATAATGGCGAGAAATGTACCAATCACGACAATCCACCAGGGAGCCGTTGCGGGTAACAACATGCCAAACAATAATCCAATCACTGCTGAGCTGGCATTTGCAATTGTAGGTTCCTGGCGATTGATATAATTCATGCCGAGTTCCCACAACATGGCGCAGGCGATGGAAAGTGCAATGACACGAGCTGCTGGTACACCATAGGTGGAAATACCAAACAACAAGGCCGGAATGGCTGCGATCATGGTATGGTAACTACGCGCTGTAATACTGTCCCCATTGTGCCAGAAAGGCGCATGGGAGACAACGAACTTTTTAGCGTTACTCATCTTGTTCCTCCGCAGTTTCGATCTGAGAAAGTTCATATTTTCCCAGTTTGATATATTGGAAAATCGGCATTTTTGATGGACAGACATAACTGCACAGCCCACATTCAACACAAGACAGCAGGTCACACAAATCTTTTGCCTCCTGATACAACCCGTTTTCCAGATAACGAACCAGTACATTTACCGGCATGTCAGCAGGACAAACCCTGATACATTCGCCGCAATTAGTGCATGGATCGGTTGAAACACGGGGGATATCTGAAGCATTTTGAATGGTTACACCATCCGTTGTTGCCAGAACAGGAATATTCTCCGAATAAATGGCCGTTCCTCTCATGGGGCCGCCCAAAATGATACGATCTCCGGTTTGTGTGGTGATATTCAAAGCATCAAAGACTGATTTCAATGGTGTACCCATACGAACCCGCACATTCTGGCAAGAACCATCGCGTTTGACAACCGTCAATACTTTGCTGATGGGCAGTGTTTTTGTGGAGACAATTTGACCAATAGCGGCAACAGCTTCGGCTTTGATAAAAGTGACGCCATGCTTTTCTGTTGTATCGCCTGCGGGTAAAACGGTTCCCAATAAATCACGCATAATAAATGCAGGTAGGACTTTGGGATAAATTTCTTCGATAACAGATATCTCAGCACCGCTGGAATTGACCACTGAAAGCATTCTTTCAGGTGCGGTCAAAATAACACGTTTAACGCCTGGAATATCTTTAAAAAAACCGACACCCGCTTTGATATTGGATGTCAGATATTGAGCTGCCCATTGATTGACTGATACCAGCAGATCATCATCCAAACCGTTAATCACCACAGTATGAATGGCTGAGGCGTATTGCTCGAACACAGACAAATTGGGTGCGCCAGGAAGATTACTGCTATATGGCGAAAGGGTATTCAGGGCAGGGGCCTGGGTTAATGCAACGATGGCTTCATCCATGTCATCGTTGACAGTTTTAATGGTCAGGGCCGCGTATGTCTGGCCATAATCGCTTCGATAGGTTTGAATATCCGTCACCGTTCCGGTAACTGTTGAGATCGTTGTGGCTTCAACGCCATCGAAAACGTTTAATTTTTGGCCGGTTTTGACGGTATCGCCAATTTTTATAACATATTTCCGGTCCCTGTTTTTGGGTTGGTCAACAAATAGCATTGCCTGCTCAGGCATGGGAATATCTTCGATTTTATGCGGAGATACAGCATACTTAAAAGCAGGAGTCGCTGATCCAAAAAACGAACGTTTCATCATCGCTCTACCTTTGTATCTTTTTCATGGTATTTAAGATCATTCATTCGGATCCCATCCGAAACGTGTATCTCAATCTCAGATACATATTTCGGGAATTATCCTTACACAAGTTCACGTAAGCGGAATCTACAATAAATGGCATCCATTACATTTTGTAGGTCCACCACCTTCATGACAGCCGATGCATTGTTTATGAAAAGCTTCAGATCGTTTGATGGGGTCATCGGCATCGGGTAAATGACAGGACCCACAAGCGTCGGGTGCTGTTTCACCTTCAGACAGATTATGATGGCAGTCATTGCATGACAGCCCATAACCCTTCACATGCTCCATATGATCAAACTGAACTTTTCCCGCCATCGACTGAAACAGGATCCGATAGGGTGTATCCGGTGCTTCCTCTGAGAATGCGGCATACCCCACAACACCAATCAGCAACATCACAATCGTGATGGCATAAGCGAGCAGTTTTTCTTTGTTTGAGGTCATGTTACCTGTTTTCTCCCTCCTTTGTATTAAGGAACCCATGTATTAAGAAGAGTCTCATTTTTTGAACGAGGCTACTTTGTTTGAATACGAAGTTCCACAATAATTGCGCTTAATCCATTTCGAAAAAGCGCGGTAAATTCAAAAATTCGCCAATAATATATTGATTTTATAATTTTTACAACAAAAAATATGTCAACTGTGCTGATAATAGCAGCAAATTCTTAAAGGTATACACACATGTTTCAAATCAGGCCAGACGATAAAAATTATTTTCATGGCATTCAGGGCATGCATCGGGTCGGCCGGTTCCTCGTGGTTCTTTCCAATCGTGATCGCAATGAATACATTTAAAAACGCGTTGATCACCTTGTTTCATCACCTTATAATTGCCACCTTCTACCTTGACAGCTTTGCCATTAATTATGGCATCAGCAACAACGGCTCGTGCGCTTTCGATGATGCGCCCAAAAGTAGCTCTGGATACACCCATTTGCCGTCCGGCTTCTTCGTGTGTCATTCCCATCAAATCAGCCAATCGAATCGATTCCATAGCATCAATGGTCAGTTGAACCTCTTCAAGGTCAAACATGGGGATGCCTCTTGGCTTAAAATATGAATTGCTTGGTGGGAACTCAACAATTCGATTTTTTTGGGGACGTCCCATCTTAATTTTCCCTTATTGTTTTTTGCGTTGTTGAATGAACAAAAATGTTGTCTTAAATAATGGTTCGTTGTCAATTGTCAAGCGTTTTGTGTTCAAAAACAGAAACAAACAATGCTAATAACTTGATATTAAATGAATTATATATTTATTTTGTTTGTATATGACAATTGTTAGAATTCAAATAGTTGGCTTTAGATTGCTTATCATTTATTATGATATTTGAAATTCGGCTCTTAAATTAAATATAATCAATATGAATCTTTTGAAAAAACTTAACCATTGAGTATATTAAAAAATCGACTTTTTGGGAATGCGCGCCCAATCTACGATGCCACCGAAGTTCGTGCATATACCGACAGAACGGATTTTGAAAACAATTCAAAGCGATCTTCCAAGATCGCTTCTCGCATGCACTTCATCAATTGGATGTAAAAATGTATATTGTGAATGGTATTTAATCGATAAGCCAGTAATTCTCTTGATCGATACAAGTGGTTCAAATAAGCACGCGAAAATTGGCGGCAGGTATAACAATTACATTCAGGATCAACGGGTCCTGTATCCTCTTTATAGGCAGCATTTTTTATATTGATGGTGCCTCTTGATGTAAACAATTGGCCATTTCTGGCATTTCTTGTGGGCATGACACAGTCGAACATATCGCATCCGGCAGCTACCAGATGAACCAGATCAGCAGGCGTACCAACTCCCATAATATATCTTGGTTTGCTCTGAGGGAGTAAATCCAGACAATAGGCGCCAATCTCATACATCAACGATTGAGGCTCCCCGACACTCAGGCCACCAATGGCATAGCCTGGAAAATCAATTTCATTTAAGGCATCAATAGACTGGCGTCGTAAGTCTTTGATCATGCCCCCCTGAACAATACCAAACAATGCGCTGTGAGTTTTCTTTTTCAGCCAGGCGTCTTTGCATTCCTGTGCCCATTTATGGGTTCGTGTCAAAGCGTCCTGGATACGCGTATGGTCACATGGATAAGGAACAACATCATCTAAGCACATTAAAATGTCAGACCCCAGACAATCCTGAATATCTACAACGGATTGCGGCGTTAGCATATGACGAGAACCATCAATGTGAGATTGAAATAAAACGCCATCATCTGAAACGTCTCTAAGTTTTGCCAGTGAAAAGACCTGAAACCCGCCGCTATCGGTCAGAATCGGTCCATGCCATTGCATAAATTCGTGAAGACCACCAAAAATCCGAATAATGTCGCACCCCGGCCTGAGATAGAGGTGATAGGTATTTCCCAAAAGCAGTTGAACCTTTAAATCAACAAGGTCTCTGGGGCATAGTGATTTAACCGTTCCTGCCGTTCCAACAGGCATGAATATGGGAGTTTCAACCATGCCATGAAGCGTTTTAAGCGTTCCGGCTCTTGCATGGGTGTTCTGACAGTGTTTGTCCAAATGAAATTGAACAGTTTGAGGCAAAGGATCAACGAACGTCATTGGTATTATTTTCTTTTGTTTGATGAATAAAGTGTTGAATGTCTTCTAAACGAAAATCATCTAATAATCGTCTGACTTTATCAGTAAAAGCGTCACATTGTGGAAAATTTTCTTCAATTTTGCGGATATGTTTTTTTAAGCGGGTGGTTTTTCCACACAGAACCAGGGTATTGATGGTTTTTATTTCTTCAGGTGGCGGAAAAATAATTGGCTTTGATTCTGTATGTTCAATGGCTGAATATTTTTCAAAATGATCTGAATCTGCTGTGTCATTGATCCATGAGATATTTAAATTTTCCTGAATCAGTTCCAATAACTCATTCACTTGAACGGGCTTTGTAATGTAGTCATCACATCCCGCTCTAAAACATTTCTGTTGGGTCTTATGACTAATATTTGCTGAAACAGCTATAATTTTAGTATGTTTTAATGTTGGAATGGAGCGTATTTTTCTGGTGGCTTCAATCCCTCCCATGACTGGCATGAGTAAATCCATGAGAATTAAATCTGGAATAAAACTATATGCTTTTCTAACCGCTTCCATGCCATTAATCGCTTCTTTAACAGCAAACCCAATATGTTCAATAATATCTCGAATAAAAGATCTGTTTTGGTCAATATCTTCAGCAATTAATATTTTTTTGACAGGCCCTTGATAGCCAGTAATGGTCGTGTCACAGATTTTTTCATGAATCATTTCATCATCGTCTGCTTCAGGCAATTCCAGGGTGAACTTGAACAGTGTGCCATGGGTCGGTCTTGTTTTGACACTAATATCGCTTCCCATCATGCGAATAATGGTTCGGGAAATCGATAGCCCCAGACCAGTTCCTTCTCGTTGAATTCTTTCATCAGGAACCTGGTGAAAAGGTAAAAATATTTTTTCTAAATTTTCTTCAGAAATACCAATGCCTGTGTCTTCAATTTCAAAGTGAATATTACCGTTTATATTTTTTACTCGAAAGATCACATGGCCGTTGATAGTATATTTCATGGCATTGGATAAAAGATTGAGCAGAATTTGGCGCAGCCGTTTTTCATCACCAACGACCTTTTCTGGAAGATTTTCATCAAGTTCCGCATAAAAAGGAAGCTCTTTTTGTTGCGATTTCATACGAAAAATACTGATCATACTTTTTAATAATAGTGAAAAATTGAAAACTTTCGGAAAGATGAAAAATTTTTGAGACTCTATACTTGAAAAATCTAACACATCATTGATCATTGTCAGCAGATGTTCGCCGCATTCATGAATTGTTTCGATGGCATGGAGTTGTTTGGGAAGCATATTGCCATCACGTTTAAGAATTTGTGTATATCCCAGGATACCATTGAGTGGCGTGCGTAATTCGTGGCTCACACTGGCTAAAAAAGTATTTTTTGCAAGGCTTGCTGATTCAGCCATCAAGCGAGCGCGTTTGAGTTCTTCATCAGCAAGCATCCGTTCAAGGCGATCCAGACCTTGTTTTTCAGCAATTTCCAGCCTGATTTTAAGCAAGTCCAAATCAAATGGTTTTTTAAGATAATCATCCGCTCCGGCCTCCAACGATTCACGTAGACTTTCTATATGTGTTAACCCTGTGAATATAATAAGAACACTATATTTTCCTTTAGGAAAATCTCGTATTCTTCTACAGCATTCCAGGCCATCCATACCTGGAAGGCCAATATCGATAAGAACCAGAGAATAAAAAACTTTCTGGTATTCCTCGATTGCCAGTTCTGCGCTGCTGAATGTTTTTACCTGGTTTCCTCGTGTAGCAATAATATCTTTAAGGGTATCAGAAAGCAAAAGATCGTCATCAATGATCATTACTTTCATGGCAAATCCTCATTTGTAATGTCCCCCAGTATGCCGCTGCGACGATTTTTAGGTAATGTCAAATATACAGTGGTCCCTTTTCCCATATGACTGGTAATCCAGATTTTTCCATTCAGTTTATTGACCAATTCTTTACAGATAATCAACCCCAATCCGGCCCCTCTTTCGCCGGCAGTTCCTGTTTCTTTTATTGTATTATTAATTTTAAAAAGTTTTCTCTGATTTTCTTCGCTGATACCAATGCCAGTATCAGATATGCGTATTTCTTCGTAATCCCCCATATTTTTTGATGAGATGGTGATTGTATCTCCAGCCAGGCAATATTTGATTGCATTGGTCAGAAGGTGCTGAAAAATGGAGTCAGACATGTTTTCATCAAGATAAACCAGTTCATTTTCAATGACAGTGTTTTTGATGATAATCTTTTTTTCTTCAGCATATTGATTAAGAGGAATGATGCTTCGGTCAACAACTTTATTGAGTGGAATGATATCCGGAGAAAACTCGACAGAGCCACTTTGAAGCTTGATCCATCCCATAAGATTTTCAAATATTTTTTGAGTATATGATGCAGATCGTTGAATATTGACCGCTGTTTTTATAAATGTCTCATTTAATAGATTTTCAGCAGATTTGACAATTCGTCCGGATAAACCAAAAATTGAGCCCACAGAACCAAAAAGATCCTCAGAAAAAACAGAAAATATTTTTTCACGGGTTTCAATGGCCTGAGTGAGTTCAGAATTGACTCTGGTTAGCTGGATATTGGTTGCTGTCAGTTGTCGATTGGAATCCGATAGTTTGCCATTCAATGATATCAGTTCTTTTTTTTGCTGCTGAATGGTTAAATGCGTCTTGATTCGAGCCAGAACTTCTTCTTGTTGAAAGGGTTTGGTAATATAATCCACAGCACCCATCTTAAACCCTTTCAGCTTTTTTTCCGTGTCTGAAAGAGCTGTCATAAAAATGACAGGAATATTTCTCGTTCCCTCTCCGGCTTTAAATTTTATGCAAGTTTCAAAGCCATCCAATCCAGGCATCATAATATCCAATAAGATCAAATCGGGTTGCGCATGCTCAAGTTGTTGAATGGCACGTTCTCCACTGGGAGCAACCATTGTTTCATAGCCAGATTCCTCAAGATATTCAATTAAAACCCTTAAGTTGGTTGGATTATCATCGACAACCATAATGGTTGCAGTGTCCTTTGTTTCCATCATGACCTCCTTATCGTTTAACATATTCATTCTCTATCATTCTGTCAGAATTTATTCAATGGGTTTGTAGTTCAAGTCCCAACTTTTGAGTTAATGTTTTAAGAATAGTTGCAGCGTCATCAAACAGATAATTTTTCATATTCTGTTTAAGTTGATCCAGCAATAAGCGATCATCGGTATTCTGCGTCAGATATGACAATGCTGAATAGCACAAATCGCAGGCATCGTTAGCCTCAGAATCACTATCCAATAACAACTCATAAAAGCGATCTAAATTTTTTTCCAACAGGGTCAATTGCTCTGCAAGATCATTAGACAGAGAAGGTTCAACCGATTCTTTGGGTGAACCAGGTAAAAGCTTCTCGATGGTTTCAATGACAGGATCAAGGTTTTGACGGAATGATGAAATCAATTGATTCACCCCGGGTAGCATGCGATCTGTAATGGCATTTTCTAAATCTTGCGCTGCTTTTTGAAGCATTGGCGCTCCAATCGTTCCGGCAAGCCCTTTGATGGTATGAATTTTTCGCTGAGCTGATTGAAATTGTTTGTTCTCAATCAATTTTTTAATGGCCTCTGGCGCATTGAAATATTCTTTTTTAAAAGATTGCATAATATTTTCAAGCAGATGACGTTTCCCCATCAGTTGCTGTAATGCGCGATCTAAATTTAGAATATCATTGGCAAGTACCCTTTTTTCAGGTTCACTATTGTTTAGTGTTTGGGTAACCGGTACAGATTTCAAGTATTTCCTTAATATTTTGAAAAAATGATCCGGTTGAATGGGCTTGGAAATGACATCATTGATGATTATTTTTGGCTGGTTGATTTCTGAAAGTGCGAGGTCATGAGCGGTCAGCGAAAGAATGGGCAATTCATCATGTGCATACTGTTTTCGTATGATTTGTATGGCTTCGCTACCATCCATGACAGGCATTTCCATATCCATTAAAATCAAATCATACTTCAAAAGATTTTGTATCTGAACAACTTCTTGTCCATTTTCAGCAATATCTAACAGGATATCGTGGTCTTCCATCAAACCTTTTATGACCTGTTGATTAATAGGGTTATCTTCAGCCATGAGAATCGTTCCCTGTAACGTGAAATCAACTTTTTTTAACGAAAAAGAGTCTGTTTCATGTTCTTTGTCTGGCTCAGGTTCTGGAGAAGATGGCAGGAGAACAAAGAGTGTTGTTCCCGATGTTTCATCTGTTTCAAATCGAATATTTCCCCGATGCGTTTTGGCGATTAATTTTGCGCTGTATGTGCCCAAACCGGTTCCACTTTTTTTCCCGTGAGTGGCATAACGATCAAAAAAACGATCTCTTAAAATTTCAGGAACAACGCCTTTATTGTTAATACGAATCAAAAACATATCTTTTTGTTGAGGATCAAAATCAACACGAACTTTTTCATCCTCAGGGGAAGCCTCAATGGCATTTTTGAGTAAATTGCCAAAAAGATTTTGCAACAACCGAAATTCACCTGACACCCAAAAAGTACCCTCAGGAAGCATTTGTCGTCCATCAATAAAGACCTCCAGAGAAATATTTTTTTTCCGAATTTGCGAATCCAGATCCCTGGCTAGTTTGTTAAAAATATCCGCCAAGTTGCATGGAGAAGGGGTAAATACATAGGTGTTTTCTTCCATTTTAAAAGTATCCAAAGAATTTTCAATCATTTCAGAAAGTTGATTCCCACTATCAACAATCATTTTTAACCAGCTTTGCTGTAAACACTTTTCTTTTTTCATCAAGCGAATGCGATATAAAACATCCTCAAGGGTATTGTTTGTTCGTTGATTGGATGCAGATGAAGAAAATGAAATGGGCATATAAGGCTCCTTATTATATTGATCTTTTTTTGATACTCTTTAATCGTGACTCAAATGTCGTGAATGTTTATGATGAAAGTAACATTGAAAAATCATATGGATTGATTTTTTTTAAATTTACGCCGTTCAAAAATTTTAATTTAATACCGTTGAATGCTTATTTTGTCAAACATGCATTTTAAATCATCTGCTTAGGGTTTTGCTTTGAATATCATAACGTTCATACGAAAAAAATCCCCAAACATTTTTACAATTTTATTGACATTCAATAGATTTGAAGCGTAAATAATTTTAACAAAACATTACGTTCCTTTAATCCGCATAGACCTATGCGAAAAAAATAGATAGGAGAAAAAATGAATTATTTGAAAAATTTTATGATTATCAGTCTTTGTACCCTTATTATTTCGGGTATTGCAGTAGCCGCCGAAGACAAATTCTCTGATTTTAAAGCATCGGGAGATGCAGTGTGGGGAGATCGGGACAATCTCGATAAATTAAAAACCTGCCTTGCTGCATATGAAAAAGCTATCGGCATTCAACCCAATGATCAGGTGATTCTGTCACGATTGAGTATTGGCTATTACTGGTTTGGAAACTTACATCCAGGCAAAGCAAACAGACAAATCCGCATGGATGCTTATCTCAAAGGGATTGCGTATGCTGAAAAATTGACAGCAATCAATCCCAAAAGTGCTCCAGGAATATTTTGGAATGCCACCAACAATGCATCATATTGCAATGAACGTGGTTTTATGAAAAGTGCTATGAATGTTAGCACTATCAAGGCACAAGCGCTGGAAGTCATGGAAATCGACCGATACTATTATCGAGGAGGCCCTCAACGTCTTTTAGGTCGAATCTATTGGGGAACGCCAAGATATTTCAGGAAAAAGGGTGAAAGCCTTGAGGCTGGAGCTGATCTGATTAAAGATGCAATTTCAAAATATCCAAATTTTACGCTTTCTTACATCTTTTTGGGGGATATTTACTGGGAAATGAGTGAAAAAAAATTGGCCCAACAAACCTTTGAAAAAGTGTTTACCATTCCTGAAAATGCGTTGCCTGAATTTATGGCGGAAAATCGAAGGGATCGAATAACTGCAAAGGAAAAGCTGAAGGAATACTTTGGGCTATAAAAATCAATGATTGCGAATAAAAAAAGGGCGATTAACATAAATCGCCCTTTTTTTTTATATATTATGGGATTGAAGGTTTTGTTTACTCTTCTTTTTTCTCTTCGCCTTCAGCACCCTCTTCTTTAATGACACCTTTGATAATCTTGATGGTCTTGATGAATTCTTCTTCAGCTTCATCAGCTTCAATTTCATCAACTTCTCGATCACCGCCAAATTCTTCTTCAATAACCTGACGCATTTTTCCACCCAGGTTGTTCATAATACGTTTCTTGGCTTCCTCGCCAGCCTTGGAAAGAACAAAACCAACGGCATTGATACCAATTTTTGAAAAGGCTTGTTGCAATGTGGTGTTATCCACAACAATGACATCATCCACACAGTCGATTTCTTCAATTTTCTTACGTTTTTTCTTAATTTTCTGGAAAAATTCCTCACCCACTTCCTTGACCCAGTCTTTCAAGCCTGTTTGATGAAAGAAAAACAGATTTTCAGGCACTTCTTCAGCAGCCAATTTTTTGTAAATATTTGCAGGTTCGGTTTTTACCATTTTGGCGAAATCATAAATATCAAGATACTCCAGTTCTGCTTCTTCACTTTGATTCCAATTTTCATAAAAACCAGCAGCAGTATTTAAAAAATTATCCAGATTGTTGACTTTTACAGAGCTGATTTTATTTTTCGCTTTTTCAATGCTCACAAGATTAATTTTGAATAATTGCATGATCACTCGATCCATATCCAACTGAGAAGCCGGTGTCATGCTTTTCATTTTATCGCAAAGATCATCATAACTAATGGAATCACCACTTTTTCCCTTTGCCATAATTTCAAGAAGGGTACAGGTCGCCATAAAAACATCGGTGCCCTGTTCCTCCTTATTATACAGTTTTTCTGCTTGAATACGAATACGCTGAATCAGTAGTTTGGTCAAAGAGTTGATTACCGGCGGTGACTGTTTCAAGGTCATATTAATGGTATTTTCATCAATACTGACCAGTTCTGTAAACTCAAGGGCCATTGCACCTGCCATCCGAGGCTCATGATTGATAACGCCCATCTCCCCAAAAATTTGACCGGGAGTTAAGTTGGCCAAAACCTGACGCTGATTTTCAATGATTTTATAAATCTGAACGGTTCCTTTTTTAATCAGGTACGCATCATTCGCCTGTTGGCCTTCTTTAAAAATATTTTCTCCTTTGTGGAAAGTCTTGGTATTGAAATTTCCAGCACTTTGCGCTTTGCGTTGAATCGGTTTACCGGTGCTTTTACGAATTTTTGCAGCAGGTTTACGAATCATTCTTTACCTCCTTGACATCGTTAGGTTTCTGGCAATAATCTATTGGAAGAAAGCATCTTGAGACAGAATGCTTTCTCCAGTATTAATTTTTAAATACATTATTTGGTTGTCATAACAAAGGCACCATCCCAATCCTCGGGTGGGGGATTTTCTTTGAAAATTGCACAACGATCCACAAACAGCGTACATGAGGGATTCGTGCCGCCAACAATTTCTGCGGCTTGCTTGAACGTTTCCGTTGCGTCATCCCATTTCTTATCGAGGTACAGACGAACAGCAGATTCATAGGTTTCGATAAATTCCATCGGGTAGTCAGTGGTTTCATCTCCCTGTTCTGCAACCAATTCGTATATGTAAACGCCTTGTTTTTTACCTTTTACAGATACGCAGTCCAATAATCGAGCAATCATTTTATCTTTTACCAGCGCATAGGTAAATTCACTGATCACAATTTCAACACCATACATCTTACAGATGGCTTCCAATCGACTTGCAAGGTTAACAGCATCACCAATGACCGTATAATTTAACCGTGCCTCAGACCCCATATTCCCCACAACGACTTCACCGGTATTTAATCCGATACGTGCTTTAAACGGAGGAAGATCATCGGCTTCCCATTTATTTCTTAGCTCTCGCAGTCGATTTTTATTCTGCAATGCTGTGCGACAGCCCAGATAGGCATGATTGGGCACACGTCGTGGCGCATTCCAAAATGCCATTACAGCATCACCAATATACTTGTCCACTGTTCCATGATTATCGTTAATAATGTTGCTCATCTCACTTAAATATTCCCCCAAATGAACAACAAGGTCTTTTGGACGCATGCTTTCTGAAATCGATGTAAAGCTGACAATATCCGAAAAATAAATGGTCAATTCTTGATTATCACCACCCAGTTCAGCTTCCTGACCAGAACTGATCAAATATCGTACAAGATCAGCAGGAACAAATTTTCCAAAAGATTTCAAGCCAGTACGCATATTTTCAAATGAATCCGCCATCTTTGTAATTTCAAGAAATGCACTTTCAACTTCAATTCCGTTATCCAATTCAAATTGACGAATTTTTTCTGCATTGGCTGAAAGTTGATCCAATGGCTTTGTAATTTTTCTGCTGATTAAAAGACTTAGAATCAATACGCACATAAGACATAAAAAGGATATGACAAAACCAATCAACGTATTTCGTTTGACACTGGCCATAAAATCATTTTCCGGAACAATGATACCAATAACCCAATCCCATCCATATTGTGAGGGGAATGGCTTGTATAAACCAAAATAACCTTCACCATCATGAGTATAGTTGAAAGACTCTTTTTTGGTCATTTTTAAAGGCTGGTCTTCAATGATTCCTAATTTTTTTTGAATACCAAGGTACGACGCCACAATGGCTTTATCTGAAATATTAGTGATCGTGTTGAGTTTTATATTACCTGTTGCGGGATCACGTTCGCTGACTTCTTCAAGGTTTGGAAGTGCAACTGTTTTTCCTTTTGAATTGATAATAAACGCTCGACCATTAATACCAATCTTTAATTTTTTTAAAAACATGGACATTTCTTCAAGAGCAATATCAATGGTTGTAACGCCCAAAAATTGGTCATCTTTTTTGATAGCAATGGCTGCTGTGATACCAGGTTTTTGATCGGATGAAAACACATAGACATCTGTCCAGAACAAGTTGGTTTTTTCTTTTGCCCCTTTGTACCAGGGTCTTTTTCGAGGATCATAACAACCAGAAGGCTCTCCAATGGTACTGATAATCTGGTCATTGATATTCCTGTGAACCCATTTGGTTTCGATACAGGATGCGACAGACTTGGCAATCTCATCTTTGTCTGCATCCGTTTTACTGGGCATTTCTTCACGCCCTTTACGAATCAAGTCCTCACACATGGGAGATGTATCCAGGCGTTTGACAATTTTTGTGCTGACTGTGCCATTAGGCATGCGTTTGGTCATCCAGAAATCACCCCGTTCATTCCCAAAATTGACCATGGAAAATTGCGGAAAACATTTTAGCTGTTGCTTGGTAAACGATTCAATTCTTGGATTGAAATCCGAGCTAAAAATGTCACCATCCGAAGAGAGGGCATTGAGTGTGACCAACTTACCCGCCGGGCCCAGATGATTGAGCGTTTTTTCCAATGCATGCTCACTAATTTTAGTCATCAAATCATCTGCAATGGCGTAGACCGACTGTTTTGTTGAATAATAATTCAAAAAGATAATAAACAATGTTGTCATCGTTATTAACGTAATAAATATGACTGGCAAAGTAATACGAACACGCCATTTGCCACCCGCCTTTTTTGTTTCTTCCATGAATGATCCTCCTTTTTTTCAACATCCGATTTCATCTACAGCAATAAATTATAAATACTTTAACCCAAATCAATTTATGATAATAACACAAATTGAATCGATAAACAATCATCATGATTTTTTTTTAAAAAAATATTTTAGATGGGCTAAAAATTTTAAATTTGATTTTGGCAAGGCATAGTTATCAATGTCAGATAATCCAATCCACCGATACTCAACCGGCCCATTTAATTGTATTGTTCCTGACTGGTAGTCACACAAAAAAACATCCATTGTTTGCTTAAAATGCGTATAGGTATGTTTGATTTGAATGGCATGCTTTCGGATGCTGATATCAATATTGATTTTTTCTTGAATAGATCGCAGGCAGGATTCTGGCATACTGGCTTTGTTTTCTATTTTACCCCCGGGGAATTCCCATAGCCCTCCGAGAAAACCACCTGTTTTTCGACGTGTCAACAAAATTTTATCCTCTTTTTGGATAACAGCCGCAACCCAATTTTCTGTGGGAATGCCTGGTTTGCTCTTACGTTTGGGAAATTCAAGGATAGTCTCATTGCAATAAACCATGCAAAAATCTTGAACGGGGCATTGATGACAAACCGGATGGCGAGGCTTGCACACCATTGCACCCAGTTCCATCATTGCCTGATTAAAATCTCCAGGATGTTTTTTGTCAAGAAGAGCAGCAGCTTTTTGATTAAACACTTTTAGATTTTTGGTATCGTTGACCGTGTCAGGCATTTCGTACAGTCTGGAAAGCACGCGTTTGACATTGCCATCAACAACGGGCAAGGGATAGTTAAAAGCAATGCTTTGAACGGCGGCATTGATATAATCTCCAACACCGGGCATTTTCTTAAAGGTTATGGGATCTGATGGCACCTGGCCGTTGTACTCATTTTCAACGAGACGCGAAGATTTATGAAGGTTGATGGCTCGACTGTAATAGCCCAAGCCTTCCCAACATTTCAACACATGATTCTGATCTGCCTGAGCCAATACCATAATGGTTGGAAATTGCTCCATAAAACGATGGTAATATGGAATAACCGTATTGACCTGAGTTTGTTGCAACATCACTTCTGAAACCCATATAGCATAAGGATCATCGACCCTTCGCCAAGGAAGATCCCGCTTGTTGCTTTTAAACCATATCAGTAGATTTTTGGGAATGTCTGTCATTATTTTAATGGTTCATCAATCGTTATTTGAGCATCATGTTTCATCAGATACAACACCTCTGACAAATCAACCCGATTGTTTTCATTAATATCAAAAAAAGGTGTTTCTTCCATTTCCGGTTGAAGTCCTGCCAGAATCTGAATTATTTGTATCAATGGTTCCAGATTTATTTGACGAACAGTCAAGGATAATGGGGAGTGAATATTTCCTATGGTTGAATATGCCTCAATGGCTAAGGCTTGTTTTATCATGAAAGGTTGGGTTTCCAATGATGGTGCGTATTCAAAATGAATGATTTCATGCATTGATTTTAGCCACACGGGTAAGAAAAATAGTGAGGCCTCCGCCATTTCATAAGGGCTAACCATCCCTCTGACTTCCCCCGCACTGGACAGAGCAATTAAACGATCTTGAGGTTGGGTTTGGAGATATCCTTTTGAGTGTTTCAATCGCACAGTTAAGCAGGCTGGATATTGAAAATCTTTATATTGTCTTTGCGGTCGAATCCAAACGGTTTGATTGGCCTTTCGTTTTGTGGTGTTGGGATCTATCCCAGGATAAGCCAAAGTGGCC
>PEAL01000413.1 GCA_002753725.1 Deltaproteobacteria bacterium | reverse complement strand
CTGGATAGTCGGCTAGTCCGGTATCAATATTCCCGTGACAAACCGAGACGCCTTTTTCTACGCATTGATAAATGGCCTGCTCATTAATTTCAATGCCGTTACCCTGACAGGATTTATATTTGATTAAAAGCGCTAGGAGCGTTCCATCCCCGCATCCAAGATCAAGAATCTTTGAGTTGCTGTCGATATAGTCAACAATGATTTTGTAGTCTAATCGGTTAATAGGAAGTTTTGAAGAAAAGTCAGATAACTTTCTAACATTATTCATTGTGAGCAACCTCTTTCGCTCTGTTTTCTAGAAAATGGGAAATAATGGTTGATTGCCCCTTGTTTTCAACAAGAAACGCGTCGTGCCCATCAGGTGTATTGATTTCAATATCAGAAACATCACGACCGCAAGTTTTTAAAGCGCGAACAATTTCTTTTGTTTGGTATGAGGGATACAGCCAGTCAGACGTAAAAGATATGACGAGAAATTTGGCGCGTGTCTGAGAAAGGACATCTGTGAGATTCTTGCCATTTGCTAGGTCAAAATAATCCAGGGCCTTTGAAATGTACAGCCAGGAATTCGCGTCAAACCGGTGAACAAAACTATCACCACGGTATTTTAAATAACTTTCAACTTGAAAGTCTGTTGAGAAATCATAACCCAGCCGTTCTTTATCAATCAGTTTACGGCCGAATTTTTCCTGCATGGATTGGTCGCTCATGTAGGTGATATGCCCAATCATGCGGGCAACGGCAAGGCCCCGAGCCGGCACAGATTTTCCATAATAATTTCCGTTTAGCCAATCCGGGTCAGCCATGATAGCTTGGCGCGCGACTTCATTAAAAGCAATTTGTTGCGCGGTGTGCTTCGCGTTTGTCGCGATAACAATGGCTGAATGCAGCATTTCAGGGTAAGCCACAGACCATTTAAGCACCTGTTGCCCTCCCATCGAACCACCTGTTACAGCTAAGAGTTTTTTTATACCTAAGTAATCAATTAAAAGTTTTTGAGCCGCTACCATGTCTTTAACAGTTATGACAGGAAAACTCAAACCAAATGGTTTATCAGTATTGGGATTAATCGACGCGGGACCGGTGCTTCCTTTACATCCACCAATGACATTTGAGCAGACAATAAAGTATTTGTCTGTATCAAAGGCTTTACCTGGTCCAATCATCTTGTCCCACCATCCAGGTTTTTTATCCCCTTCGTGATAGCCGGCCGCGTGCGCGTCTCCAGACAAAGCATGGCAAATAAGAATCGCGTTTGATTTATCAGCATTCAGCGTGCCATACGATTCATACGCTAATGTGATAGGCCCCAGTTTTTCACCGCTTTTTAGGATGAGCTCATTAGGAGGTTCACAAAAAGTGTGGAACTGTGTTTCGACAATAAATTTCTTTTTTTCGGCTGATTTCGGCATAAATAATAATTATGTCCATTAGTAATAAATATAATTAAGAGTGAGAATGAATCATATCATAGCTGTTTAGGAGTGTCAATTCACTAATGGGTAGATAAGTTGACGCGTAAATGGGTAGATGGGTGTATGGGTAGATGGGTGTATGAGTAGATGTGTTAATGGGTTTATGTGGACATGCGTTCATGTGTGATTTAATGCGTCATGATTTCACGCTTCTTCTCTTTTACACATCAACGCATCAACTCATTTACTCCTCTACACATCGATGCATTAACGCATTTACTCAATTATTTCTCCGCATATTCGAACATGGCTTCAATGGATTTGATCGCTTTGATTCGAACATTTTCAGAAACAGTAATGTAGTCTTCAGGGGTGGGATTTTTTAATACACGAATAATATCATCCAGCGTATTGGATTTCATGTATTTACAGAACGTACATGTGCCGACAATTTTTTTGTCAGGATATTCCATGTTCAAGCGGGCACCCAGACCGCATTCGGTCAGCATTAAAAATTCTTTGTTAGGGCTCTCTTTTATGTATTTAAAGATTTGGGATGTGCTTCCGATAAAGTCGGATTTTTGGCAGACCGCGGGTTGGCATTCCGGATGCGCGGCGACTAACGCGTTTGGAAATCTTTTTTTCATATCTAAAAGTTGTTCAAGCGTGTATTCTTCGTGGACATAACATGTGCCAGAGAAATATTTAATATCTTTCTTAATACCGCGGCGCTTCATTTCTTCAATAAGATTTTGTCCCATCATCCGGTCCGGTAGGAAATATATTTTATCGTTTGGAAGATTCTCAACAACTTTAAAGACATTGGCAGAGGTCACACAGACATCGCATTCAGCCTTGACTTCAGCTGTTGTGTTGATGTAGCAGACAAAAGTATAATCAGGGTATTGCGCGCGGAGTTTTCGCACTTGTTCGGCATTGATGGCATCCGCGAGCGTGCATCCTCCATCCGTTGCTGGCATGAGAACGTCTTTATGGGGATTCAAGATTTTTGCAGTTTCGCCCATAAAACGCACAGACGCAAAGACAATCGTCTGCGCGGGTGTATTAACAGCATCCTTGCTTAGGGCGTAGGAATCACCCACAAAATCACTAACGCCGTAAATAATCTCAGGAATAACATACGTATGCGCTAAAATAACAGCATTTTTTTCAGCTTTGAGTTCTTGGATGGTATTAATTTTATCAACTAATTCTGTGCTTTTTTCAATAAGGGATTGATAGCAAAGGCCACTATCCTTCTTGATTTTCATCAACTTGTCGAATAATGATTGAGAATTATCTAGTTCTGTAATGGCTGGCATATTAGGCTTCTTTTCTAAAAAGATTAGTATTTGATTTTTGTAACAGATGAAAAATTGTGAAATATTAAATGGAAAGAGTGGATATTTCTAGGAAACAACCGCCTTTTGTTTTGTAAGTATATCGCATAAGTTGAATTTTTCAAGTCAAATTTATTTAGGGTAAGTGTCAACTATTAGTAGGTACTTTTATTTTGTAGTCGAAAAAAGTGTAACCTTCCTATGAATCCAATCATTTGTGCAATTTTAGTTTAATTCCCATTTTTTCTATTGATGACTCGTATTTCCTCTCTCAACGATGATCTTCTCATTATTTATGTCTTTCATTGACCAAAATTTACTGTATAGTGGCCAATTTTTCCCTGAGAAGATTTGCCCTCGATAATTCCCGTAACACTCCCACCCAAGGCTTGCTTTGATCTGGACCTCGATAACACGGCAACGTTGCTTCGACATATGGCACTATTTCTTGTTTCTTAAACATTGTCGCTGATAAAGGGTTCTTAAAGATCGCCTTAACTTCTATCTTTTTCTCCCGATTCTCATACCACCAATCATCCCATTCGCCATTAAATATAACCTGTCGTATCTTAAGCAAAGCTGATGCGCCATCTTCGCTCCAACTCATTCCTCGTTTCTTAAATCGATGCGCTATTGTTTTATCTATATTTGATTCGACCGCTCCAGCGCTATGTTCTTCTTCGTTCATCCTTATGCGTACTGATGACTCTATTCCTTCACGATTATTTTTTACATAAACATAATATTCTGATATTAATTCCCGTTCTTTTTCGTCATCTGTCTCTTCGAGCGTCTTTCGGATCTCTTCTAATGCTTCTGTTATTTTATTCTCTTCGAATAATGTCTTTATCTTTATTTGCTTTTCTTTTCTGCCCGGGAAGGCTCCTCGCAATCGTTCAAATAAATGATACAAGCATAATAAATATTCTGCCCCGGGAAAATAATTCTTTTGTCCTCTACGTATCCATGTGTCTCCGTCTCCACCAAAGTATCTTTTCCTTACTGCGCTCAACCCATAATCCCGTTCACTGATATAACTCAAATTCTCTAAAAATTTCTTTCGATCAGGCTTTATCCCTGCATAAATACTTCTATTCTTCAATCTCTTTGTTCTTTGCTCTCCCGTCTTATAGCGACTCTCTTTTCCCGTATAATTAAGCCCTAGTTTAACTTCGAAATGTCTTTTCTTTCTGCCCTTCTTCTTTTTCCCCTTGTTTTGCTTTCGTATGTACGTCGCGTCTGTCTCTGTGTACAATACCTCAGGGATCTCCTTGGGCATCTTATAATCCAATGCCTTTATCTTTTCTAGCTCTTTTTCTTCTTGCGTCTCAATCCTTTTGCCTTCTTTTATCACATTCTGACGTATCGCCTCATGACTGTACCTTATTCCCAGCAATTTGCTGATCTGACTCGCTACTCCCCGATACGCCTCTACCGAGGACATTGTCCCGAATATCTGTGATATCTTTAAACTCATCCGCTGATTCTTTCCTATCTTCAGCGCTTCGTCCAATAAATATCGGGACTTACCTGTTGCTTTTTCTTTATACAATGTTCGCCTGTATGGTATTTCTCCGACTCGTGTCTGCAAATATTTTGTCTTCTTACCAACATTCTTTAGCATCCCGCAGGGACGCGCTTTTCGTAACTTTTTATCATAGTCTTTTATCGCTCCTGCAAATGCTTTTTGCCCTATTCCTCGACTTATATCAAAGATCAACTCTTCTAACGTTTCCAACGTTAATTCTTCTGGTCTTATTTTTACCTTGACGCCTGGAAAATCTACTGTTATTTTCTTCTCAGGTGTAGTTCTTCCTTTTTGAGGCGATGTCTTATTCACATTGACCTCCTTTTTTAAGAATTTGTTAGAATTCTTAGGAAGTCTACACCTTTCTTTTTTGCCTTTTCAAGAATTTTTCTCAAAAGGCTCTTAAATCCCTTAAAACTACCTTACTAAATCTTACACTAACGTTATTTTGTTGAGGTGGTGACAAGAG
>PEAL01000058.1 GCA_002753725.1 Deltaproteobacteria bacterium | reverse complement strand
GTTCCAATACATTTTTGATCAATAATAAACGATCATATTGTAATACTTAATGAATTATACTTGATTTTTTAGTCTATTTAAAATATAGACACATAAAAATCATTTTTCTTACAAAAAAAATGAACAGTGTTTAATTTTTTCTCTGAAAGCTTTATATTTTAGTGGGTTGAAGCGTCATTTTTATGATGTCAAACAAAATGTTCATGTAGCGTTTTTGATGCGGATCATCCATTTTTCAGAGAAAGAGCGTGTTGCCCCAACGTGCTTTAACCGATTCCATATGATTGGTTCTGAGACGTGTTTTTCATGTAACGTTAAATTTGTAGCTGTCGTCAACCAACGACATTATAAAAAATCGTACCCAATTGATTATATCTGAACGCACTACCTTTTTTGAATTCTGTCCACAAAAGATTTTCTGACAAATGGATAGAGAGCTGATTTTTTCTTCCAATCCTGTGTTGACAACCGTATTCATGTTACCTGTTACCTCTATCAAATTGATTGAGGCAATTTCTGTATTTCTTGCCATTGAGGTTTTTCGGCTGATAAAAAACACGCAAAATCAACTGATACCCATGCCGTCGTTATACGGAATTTCCTGGGCATAACTGTTTTCACAGGAAAACAATGAGATGAGCCAACGCTTACGAATCATTCCCATATATACTATTGTTATTATTCTGATTTCACATGCTATTTATGCAAGAGATCAGGTATGGCAATGGCAAAACCCTGCTCCGCAAGGAAACCATTTGTATACGGTATGGGCCATATCTGATACTCAGTTGATTGCCGCTGGAGCCTTGGGGACGCTGATTGAATTTGATGGTTCCAAATGGTATGAACATCAACTTCAAACCCTCCAAAACATCAAAGCCATCTGGGCTGACAATGCAAATCATATGGTGGCTGTTGGCGATGCTGGCCAAGTCCTTCATTTTTATGATAAAAAATGGCATATTCTGCCTGATATTACATCCTATCCTCTCAATGCGGTCTGGGGAACCACTGCAAATAATATTTATGCATTTGGTGATGCCGGGACTCTTCTGCGCTACCAGGATAATACCTGGACAAAACAACCCTCCTCAACCGCTGCCAATTTAATTGATGCCATTGGATTTTCAGATACGATTTATGTTGTTGGTACTGCTGGAACAGTGCTTCATTTTGACGGTCAGGCGTGGTATCCAATGGACACCCAGTCACAGGTGGATTTCATCTGCATATGGGGGAATGACAGCCAGCATTTATATGCAGGGGGTATTTATTTTGATGAATTCTGGCGACGTAAATCCTGTGTTTACGCTTATGATGGTACACAATGGCAAAAAAAATGGGATTTCCCCTCAGGTGAAATCATTCGCCACATATGGGGAGATACAAATAATCATGTCGTTGCTGTGAGTGAACAAGGCCATGTGTTTGAGCTTCAGAATTCTCAATGGATACAGGTCTTTAATGCTAATGGCCAGGGCTTGTATCGATTGCATCATACGGGAAGCACGTTTGTCAGTGTGGGTGAAAATGGACAAATCATCCGTGAAAATAACAGTAATTGGTATGATATTTTTGAAGGCCAAAGACCTTCGTCTGTTAATGACATCTGGGGCAATGACAAACAAACTTTTGCCGTGTGTCATGATGGTATTATTTTATCCTGGCAATATGATTCCTGGCATCTGGACAGTCAGCCAACATCAAACCATCTGTATGGCATATCAGGTAATGATCAGAACCTTTTTGTTGTTGGTCAATCGGGTTATATTGCTTCTTATGATGGTGAACAGTTCCAGGCATATTCATCACCCACGGACTTGGATCTTCTGGCTGTCAGTGTCATTGGAGACACTGCAATTGCTGTTGGCGAACGTGGCGTTGTGTTACATTATTCAAATAATACCTGGATCAGCAAGGAATCTTCAACAAGCAAAAATATTCGATCCATCTGGGCATACTCGCCAGATTGCGCATTTGCTGCTGGAAAAGATGGTACCCTTCTTTCTTTTGATGGAATCTCCTGGAAACTTATGGATTCCCCAACCTCAGAACGTTTATATGCCATATGGGGGAGTGCCCCCAATAATGTTTATGCTGCTGGCAAAAATGGCTCCATGATCCACTATGACGGCCAACAATGGGCAATGGTCTCCAATTTTCCTTCAACCAATCAACTGATGCATATTTGGGGCACTCAGGCAAAACGTGTTTATGCTGTTGGAAATAATGGAACGTTGTGTTTATTTGATGGAGAAAACTGGCAGCTGCTTTCACCGCCCTGTGGATCAGATCTCAATACCGTGTGGGGACATTCTGAAACAGACATTTTTATTGGTGGTGACAATGGTTCGATTCTTCATTATCCCTATCAAATTCAAAAATATATTACATTGGCCTTACCCCAAACTATCAAAGAAAATCAGGGCAGCACAAATTGCCGAATTGAAATTTCTTCGCCTTCTGATCAAGAGATTCACATTCAAATTCAAACCAATCAACCCGGCAATTTGATTATTCCTCAGACCGTTTCTTTGCCTGCCGGCCATACCATGGTTTCCTTTGAAATAACAGTGATGGACAACACGCTTCATGATGGTGAAAAGACTGTATACATAGAGGCTCAATCCAGTGGGTTTGTTCCAGCCATGGAAACACTCATCATTCAGGACAATGAATCAGACCGAGGCATTTGGATTACAGGGCATTATCCTCAAAACAAGTGTTCTGAACCTATTGACCATGTGGATATCTTTCTGAATCGCGAAATCATACAAACATCTTTTACCTCAGAGGATATCGCCATTACAGGCCCATCTGGAAATATTCCGGTTTTATCTGAACCCACCTGGCTTGACCATACAAGCATCCGGTTTATGATGGCTTCTACCGATACACCTGGCGAGTATACGATTCGTGTAGGACCCAATATTTCTGGTTTGAATGAGACAGGCATGGATCAAGATGGGGATGATCTTTTTGAAGAACCTGTTGATGATATTTATGTGGGAACATTTGTATTGGAAGATCACAATGGACCATATATTATTGCCCGTTCCCCTGGTGAAAAAATTAATACCCCCATTACTGTTATCACGTTTGAGTTTAATGAACCTGTCAATAGCACATCTTTAAACCTTCACGATATCAAAGTGATGGATAAATTGGGTAATGAGGTTGTTATTCAAAGGATAGAGCCACTGGAGAACAATCGTTTTGCCATTTATCCAGAAATGCAGATGATGTTGGAAAACTATCAACTAACCATTGGACCGGATATTTTAGATATTAATGGTAATCTGATGAACCAGGATATGGACTCACTCAATGGTGAAACAGGGGATGATCTTTTTTCCTGTCGCTTTTCAATCGACCAGCAAGGGCCCAGAATTTTATTTCATTCGGTTTTTGGCAAACAAAATAACGTCATCCAGTCTTTTGATCTGACATTCAATGAAACCATCCTGGAAAGTAGTTTTACCTCAGATACCATTACCATCAACGACCCGAATAACAGTGTACCTGTTCAACAGATTGTCAGACAGGCAGCAGATGTTTATC
This sequence comes from Deltaproteobacteria bacterium, assembly GCA_002753725.1. Lineage (GTDB taxonomy): Bacteria > Desulfobacterota > Desulfobacteria > Desulfobacterales > Magnetomoraceae > Magnetomorum. The sequence continues at coordinate 17,108 of PEAL01000058.1, read as the reverse complement.
GCTTGTTTATTTCTCCGCAAAAGGCGGATGGTATTTTTGTTGTGCGCATTCAACCTCAGATAACCGACCTTGCAGGAAATTTATTGGATCAAAATCAAAATGGTATTTGCGGCGAGGCGGCAGACACTTTTGAATTGAATATTATTCAGGAATTACCTGATCTTGTGGTTGAATATATTGATCATGCACCAGAAGCCCAACCAGGAAAAATCATCGAAATTAAATGGTATGTTCAAAATATTGGCTTGGGGACAACTTCCGGAGAATGGCAAGACAGTATTTACCTGTCAAAAGATAGTGTCTCGGGCAATGATACCCTGGTGGCACAGGTTTCAAATAATATCCCCCTGACCACAGACCAGCAATATTTTCGATCTGTTTCTATCGAAGTTCCAGATGAGATTAATACGCATCATTGGATTATCATAAAAACCAATGCCCTTGAAACACAAGATGAAAATAATTTCGTCAATAATATCGCAATCAGTGCATATCCTTTTTGGAATACACAACGGGCTTATCCTGATTTGGTTGTTGGGGAAATATTCAGTCCGCTGACGATTTATCTTGGCGAAAAAACAAGTGTTTCATGGCAGGTACACAATCAGGGGAATGGCTCAACCAGTGCTACTCACTGGATGGATCAGATGGTACTGTCAACGGATACAGTATTTGATCCTCAGGATGATCTGGTGGTAACCATCAGAAACGCTGATTTCTTAGCACCTGGTGAAGTCTATCATCAAGAAATGGATATCAATCTGCCCCATGATATTCCTGAAAACGACTATTATCTGATTGTCAAAACTGATGTTTTGGATCTTGTTGAAGAATTTGACAAAGAGTCCAATAATGTCAACTATGACATGATTCCTGTTTCTGTCCGCATACCAGAACCTGGACAACTGACATTTACCTATTTTTCAGCACCATCAGAGGCATCGCCAGGCGATACCATTCAATTGACATGGACCGTTCAAAATATTGGACAGGCCATCATTGCATCGACCCACCATATGATTTTATTGTCCAAAAACACAATCCTTGAACCAGACAAAGATGCGATTTTACTCTGGACCAATGGAGAAAACTATCTCCCCGGGCAATCTTACACCGCGAGCCATAGCCTGCAAATGCCATCATTGATTGAAATGGGACAATATTATTTAATTCCGGCGACAGATCTTTCCCAGGCGGGATCGACAGTAAAAGCACTTGCTGTACCAATCATCGTTTCCACTTCTGTTTTTCCTGATCTGATTGTTTTGCAAGATATGGAATTTCCAGAAACAGTGAAAACAGATCAATTATTGACCATTTCATGGTACGTTGCCAATACAGGCAAAGGGAAAACCCTCGTTTCAAACTGGTTGGATTATATCTACCTGTCCACTGATTCCAAATTTGATATAACAGATACATACATTGGAAATATTCGCCATGATCAACAACTTGATGCGTTGATCGGTCAATCTCGATTATCCAAAACATTTAAAATTCCTGAACATCTGGATGGTGCATATCATATCATTGTTCATACCGATGCACTCCAGGCTGTCAATGAAAGCAATGAAAACAATAACAATACCGCCAGTCCAACGGCAATGACCATTCATCAACTGAATACAGACCTGTCTGTACAATCAGCGGTTGCCCCTTATTCTGCAATAACCGGCCAATCAGCAAATATTCAATGGACGATTCACAACACAGGCATAGACAGCACCGTTGAAAATGCCTGGATAGATCGTATCTACTTATCCAAAGATCAACAGTTGGATAGCAATGATATTCTATTTGGAGAATATCATCATGCCTTGATATTAGAAGCCAATTCAGTATGTCATCAATCACTCACAGAGACCATCCCACCGCTCATGGATGGCCATTATTTTGTTATCATTCAGGTGGATGCTTCCAATACGATTTATGAAGCTTCATCCGAAAAAAACAATACGTTTGTTGTTCCAGAACCTATTCATGTGCATCATCTGTTCCCGGATGTCCAAGTTACCAAAGCCACATGCGAGATCAACGCCTTTGCCGGTGAATCGGTTGCTATTGAATACACACTCACAAACCAGGGGCAAACAGAAACATATGGTCTTTGGCAGGATACCTTCTATTTATCCAGTGACACTCTTTTTAGTCCAGAAACAGATGTCATCATTGGCAAAATTTTGCATGAGACTCAAATTTTATCAGGCAGTCAGATAACCATTCAAACCAGCGATCAGGTGATTCTTCCGGTGCAACACGCCGGTACCTATACGATTTTTGTTCAAGTGGATGCTCTTGATCAATTGTATGAATACCAGGGTGAAACCAACAATGTTTATATGCTGAATACGCCCGTGCATATTCAGGATACTCCATCTGATTTACAGGTGGTATCGGTATACGCGCCAGAAAGCGCTTTTGCAGGATCAGCCATCCATGTGACATGGAAAGTTCAAAATAAAGGACGTCAGGCGACACAAAAAGCATTCTGGTATGATCGCGTGTATTTATCCAGAGATGATCATTTTTCTCCTCAACATGACATATTGATGGGAAATATTATCCATAAAGAATCGTTGAATGTGGATGAATCATATACGTGTTCTCATTATTTTGTTCTAAGGCAGGATTTAGGCGGGACATACTATATTTTTGTTCAAACAGATGCTGAGAATCACATCTATGAAAACAACAAAGAAAACAATAATATAACCCAGGGAACCAGCGACATTCAAGTCATTGGTGTTTATGTTGATCTCACCCTTTCAGATTTAACTGTTGATCCTTCTGCGCATTCAGGGCAATCCATTGAAATTTCATGGAAAGTTAAAAATACAGGTTTTGATAGTACGCGGGTCAGCTCATGGGAAGATATTATTTATTTGTCAACAGATACTACTGCGGATATCAATGATACCATTCTGGGTGTTTATCAGCATAATGGTCTTTTAAATGCAAATGATTCATATATAAAAACAAAATCCATTACCCTGCCCAAAGATGTTCACGGCAATTATTATTTAATTGTTCACACGGATGCCAATGCTTTTAATGACGTTTTTGAATATCAGGCTGAAGATAACAACCATGCTGCCAAAGCTTTAAGCATTAATTCCGCCCCCACACCGAATTTAATGGTGAATACCATTGATACTCCTGATAGCGCATGGTCAGGACAATACGTATCCATTGGTTGGACCGTTGCAAACACTGGTGACGTACCTGCAAAGGCTGAAACGGGTTTTTGGTATGATAGTGTTTATTTATCCAGAGATCCCTTTTTAGATGTGGTGCATGACATTTCTCTTGGAAATCTCAAATATGATGGTTATTTATCACAAGAAAACGATGTATACACTCAACAGTTGAATACCATGCTGCCTCCTGGAATTTCTGGACCATATTATGTGATTGTTCATACAGACAGTTCTATTCCGAATCATATATTTGAGAGCAATCGTCAGGATAATGTCCGAATTTCATCAAAAACCATTGATATTCATTTAACCCCGCCGGCTGATCTGATCGTTACAGACTTAACCTTTCAGAATACCGCTAAACCCGGACAGTTTCTTGACTGGATGTTTCAGGTAAACAATCAGGGCGATCTGTCAGCCGTGGGGGCATGGTATGACACAATATATCTTTCATCAGATGCCAGTTGGGATATTAACGATCAACGAATTGCGCGGTATTACCAAAATGGCGATGTCCAGGCAGGTGCGCATTATACTGCTCAAGTTAATGCAATGGTTCCACCGGTTGTTCCCGGGAAATATTATGTTATTGTTCGATCGGATATCTTAAATGATGTTCGAGAAACAAATGAAAACAACAATCAGTTTGTTTCTTCGAAAACCATTCAAATAGACACTACAATTCTTGAACAAAATTCTATCGTTGAGGATACGATTTCAAATCGACAGTTTCATTATTTTCAACTCAATACGCAACAAACGGAAGATATTCGCATACGGGTTAAGGGGCCGGCAGCCAATTGTGCCCAGATTTTTATGGCATCGGGTTTTATTCCCGGAAGAAGCCAGTATGATATTCATGGAGAAACGCTTGACCCGGATACATTGATGCTCGATATGATTGGGTACGAAGCAGGTGATTATTTTATCTCACTTTTTGGCAATACCTGTGATGATCAAACGCCCTTTGAGCTAAGTTTGGAATATCTGGTCAATTTGCGCATTCACAATTTGAGTATTCATAAAGGTGCCAATATTGGGATGACAACCTTGCACATGGAAGGTGTTCATTTTCAACCGGATACTCAGGTGCGACTGGAGCATGAGGGTGAATCACTTCAGCGCGTTGTATCTGTCAATGTTCAAAATTCAGGAAATATCACTGTAACGCTTGATCTTAGTCATTTGAACGAAGGCATGTATGATATTGTCCTGGAGAATCCTGATGGTGAGCATGCACAGACAGCTTTTGAAGTTGTGAATGAAAACAGCGGGGAATTGTTTGCACGCTTATTGATTCCTGGCTATGTCGCTCAAAATAAAACCTGTTATTTTACATTGGAGTATGGAAATATTGGTCATTCGGATATTCTTGCACCGCTGCTGGTCATATCTACCGGTGATGGCGGATGGCTTCGCAAAGATAACGCGGATGATTTTTCAACAACTCCTATTCAGATTCTTGCCATTTCTGATCGTTACCCGGTGGATGTACTCCCACCGCAATCATTTTTTACTGTTCAGTTTGAATTCAAGTTGACAACAGATGAATATGTTCCTTTTTATATTCAAGTCATGGATCAACCCGAAGAACCGATTGATTGGGATTCTCTTCAATCAAAGCTTCGCCCTCCTCAACTGGAGGATCAACTCTGGGATATCCTGTGGACACGATTTCAGTCAAATATGGGCGTTACCTGGGGAGATTATGTCAATCGCCTGAGAAAAAATGCTTTACAAATAGCAGACTTTGGTACGTATATCCGTGATGTTCAGACATTGTTGCCAGATTTTAGCGACAGCCGAAAAGAAATTGTGCTGCCCTTGCTTGTTCCCCCTGGAACCAAACGGACAAGCGGCGGTTCCGTTGCTCCTGAATCTGAGGATGTTCATGATAAATTGACATCCATTGGCACAGGAACTCTCCATCATATCCTTTTTGATCGAACCATCGAATATACCATTCGATTTGAGAACAAAAGCAGCGCCGGTGCATCTGCTCAATATATTCAAATTATCGATCCATTGAATGAATATTTAATTGCAGACACGTTTGTGCTTAAAGAAATTGCATTTGGAAAACATCGCATCCAAATTCCTGAAAAACATAATTATTATCATACACGTATTGATTTGAGAAATTTTGGCAAGAATCTTCTGGTGGACATTGAAGCTGGACTTGATCCGGCAACCCGCATTGCACGATGGATTTTTACAGCGATTGATCCAGAAACCGGCGAACCTTCAGAAGATCCTCTAAATGGATTCCTTCCGCCAAATAATACAGATAGCCAGGGTGAAGGATATGTGCAATTTCAAGTCATGCCCCGTCAGGATATTGAGTCTGGAACCATCATCAGTAACATGGCAACCATCATCTTTGATAGAAACGAACCTGTGGATACCCCCATTGCTTACAATACATTAGATCTCAATCTACCGGAAAGCCGTGTAAAAAATATTTCCGAGCCAGACCAGTTAGAAATTGAAGTTCATTGGGGAGGGCAGGATACAACCGATGGATCAGGGATTGCTTGGTATGATGTATACGTTTCTGATAACAGCGAGCCTTATGACATCTGGCTGTCTCAAACCACTGCTACCAGTGGTATTTTCATGGGCCAACCCGGTCATGAGTATGGGTTTTATTCCATTGCCACAGATAAAGTTGGAAATGTAGAAACAACGCCGCAACATGCCGATGCTCTTGTAAAAATCTCAACTCTTCTTCAACCAGTACTGGATACGCCGGTTGATGGGGCTATGGATATTTCTTCTGTACCGGTATTACGAGCAATGCCCTATGAAGATATTGATACTCAATCCATCCATACCCAAACGCAATGGCAAATCAGTAAAACATCAGATTTTTCTCATCCTGTGCTGAATGTTATCAGCAGCATCTTTTTAACAGAACTGTCTGTACCGGAATGTACTCTGTCTGAATTGAGTACCTATTTCTGGCGCGTCAGATTTTTTGATCAAGATAACACAGCATCCCTTTTTTCTGAAGCCAGACACTTTTCAACAGCACTATTTAACAAGGAGCCTGCCATTGACGATCAAACATTGGATTTAGACAAAGATGGCGAGCCTGACATTTATCAAAAAGGTATTCAACTCATTCAAATGGCCTCTGAAAATGGCTACATGGGCGTACAAAGCCAGTCTGCTGAAGTGAGTATTGTTTCCGTTCGTCCGGTTGATCCTCAGGAAATGCCGAATGTTGGCAATCGACCGGCAGAAATGCCATTTGGCTTAATTAGCTTCAATGCTGCCTGTACAAAAGGATCACAGATTGAAGTCACCATCTATTTTTCAGAACCATTACCGTCAAATGCCCGATGGTTTAAATTTGACTACAACAATGGTTTTGAAGATTTTTCTGCTCACACCACCTATCTACCTGCCCAAAATCAAATAACCCTTTCACTTCAGGATGGCGGATTTGGCGATGCTGATGGCATAGCCAATGGTTTCATTGTTGATCCAGGCGGGATTGGTATTACATCAGATTTGCCGAAAGTTAAAGCGGATAGCTCCAGCGGTTCCTGTTTTGTGGGGACGTGTTCAAATTCTGTTTCAAGGGGTTTTACTGGAGTGCTTTTGATGTTGTTGTGTTTGCCTGTAATACTCACCCGTTTCTTGCATTGCATATTGTTGTATATTCCTATTTGAGAAGTTCAGATATAGCCTTTATTTTTACCAATGACATTTAGCCCATAGTGGTTGAATATAAATAATTAAAATCATGTGAAAACTCAAAAAATCAGAATTTTTCTAACATTACATTAAGAATTTGTTCCGCTTCTTTGAAGTTATACTTTTCAATCAATCTGATCATTCTGGAAACATCTTTTGCGTATTGTTTAGACCAGGATTTGTTTTTGATTTCTTTTAAAAAAGGCGCGCAGGCTTTGGGTTTTCGTGTTTTAAGATGGGGTTCCAAATCCATAAGCAAGGTTAAAAGTTCTTTATCATCGCCGATGGTTTCATCTGCCTTGTCCGTTTCGATTTTATCCGTGGCTTGTGGCAGAACAGCTTTTAACGAATTTAAAACCTTTTTCAATGTTTGTGAAAACACTTCTAAAAGCGCATTTAACGTGCCATCGTCTTCCTCTTTGATCACGGCTAATTCCAATTCAATGCAGATGGTATTCAATTCTTGGGCCCCGATGGTCCCGGAAAGCCCTTTTATGGTGTGGATCAGGTGCTTTGCCTGTTCCACATTTCCACTTTCCAAAGCCGTTTTAATCTGCTCATCCATGTTTAAGTTGTTCGTATGAAACTTGATAAGAATATTCCTGTAAAGATTTTGATTCCCGCTAACCCTTGCAATACCTTTCTGTATCAATATGCCAGGCATGTCGGGTAGGGGACATTCGTCTGCAATCGATCCTGTTTCAGTCAAACATTCTGTGGGGATTTCCCGATCTCCCGGTTGAATCCACTTTACAAGTTTAGAAAAAAGTTCTTCTGGATCTATGGGCTTAGATATATGGTCATTCATGCCAGCCTGTAAACATTTTTCACGGTCTCCAACCAGGGCGTGGGCCGTCATGGCGATAATGGGAAGGTTTTCAATGCTTTTCTTTGTGCTTTGTCGAATGTGAGCGGTTGCTTCGAACCCATCCATCTCGGGCATCTGAATGTCCATAAACACAAGATCAAAATCGTTTTCAAGCACAGCATGAACCCCTTCACGTCCATTGTTTGCAACAGTGATAAAAAAGCCTGCTTTGGCAATTAACTCGGTTGCCACTTGCTGGTTGATTTCATTGTCCTCCACAAGAAGAATTTTTGCTCCTTTTATTTTTTTTAAGCATTCAGTTTCATAGGTAATTTTTAAGTGTGAGGGAATTTTTTTGACAACTTCATGTCCAAAAATTTGCATGACACTGTCAAGAAGCGTAGAATGATTGACCGGTTTGAAAAGAATCACGTCAATCCCAGCTTTTTTTGCTTGTTTCATCACATCTTCCCGGCCATAGGCGGTTACTAAAATCACATGTGGAATTTTAGAGATACGTTTGTTCGATCTTATCTCCCGGGTTGACTGAATGCCATCCATGCCTGGCATATTCCAATCCATCAGGACAATTTCATAAGGTTTTTCAGGAGAACATTTCTCTAATTTTTCAATGGCCTCATCGCCTGAAACAGCAGTATCTGTCTCAAATGAAAAGGATTCCAGGTAACTTGTAAATATTTCCCTTGAACTGGCATTGTCATCCACAACGAGAATTTTTGTACCATAGAGTTTTTTTAATGATTGAAGACCGACCTGCTTGATTTCCAATTCTTGACCAAACAGGGCTGTAAACGAAAATGTTGTGCCTTGTCCGGGAGTACTTTCCACTTTAATCTCTCCCTGCATCATCTCCACCAATCGTTTAGAAATAGCAAGGCCAAGACCGGTTCCGCCGTACTTTCGACTGATGGTTCCATCGGCCTGACTGAAAGCCTGAAATAAATTTTTTGTTTGTTCTTGGGTAAGCCCGATTCCTGTATCTTTAATATCAAACCTGATCGTAACAGTCATATCCTTTTCAGCAATTTTTTCGATGCGAACGACAATCTCTCCTTCCTGGGTAAACTTTACCGCATTATTGCATAAATTGATGAGTACTTGGCCAAGGCGTAAAGGATCACCAACCAAAAAACGAGGGACATCATTATCAATATTATAAAGCATTTCCAGGCCTTTATCAGCAGCTTTAAAACTGATCAGGTTGGACAGGTTTTCCATCACTTCATCCAAATTGAATGTTACGGATTCAAACTCCATTTTTCCAGCATCAATTTTGGAAAAATCTAAAATATCGTTAATAATACCCAATAAAGCGTGGGCTGACGATTGAATTTTGCTGAGATAATCCATTTGCTTGGAAGTTAGCTCCGTTTGAAGAACCAGGGTGCCTAATCCGATAATAGCATTCATGGGCGTTCGTATTTCGTGGCTCATTCTGGCCAGAAAATCACTTTTGGCACCTGCTGCTGCATCGGCTTTATCTTTGGCTTTAATCAACTCCTGGTTTGTGGTCTGAAGTTCGGCCGTTCTTTCTTGCACTCGTTTTTCAAGTTCTTTGTTGGATCTTTGCAATGCATTTCCGCTGATGAGGAGTCTTTTTGACATTTCATTGAATGCTTTTGCCAGCAAACCGACCTCATCATGAGAACTTACAAACACTTTGTGAGCAAGATTGCCTTTGGAAACAAATTTGACCCCCTCCATTAAATGGTTTAATGGACGATTGACCATCCGTTGAATGATAAAATAAATGATAACGCCTTTTAAAAGCATAAAACAGATGCAGACCATAGCAATCTGATAAAATAATTTTTTTGTCAGGTGGGACAAAAATGACATCGGACTCAACGTGATCACCTGAAGTTCCGAAGATGAGAACTCTGAGAATTGAACCGGTTTTTTGGAAAAATAGTATTTCTGCCCACAGAATGTTGTCATATTATTTTGTTGAAGCTGCCTTTCTTCATCATAAAAATTAAGATTAGAAACCAGTAGTCTGTCCCTATGAGCAAAAGCAATATCGATTTTCAATTCTTTGTGTAATTCTGAAACTTTTTTTGCATCAAGCGCTTGATCGATCAGAATGACAGCAACGTCTGTTTTTTCATCTTCAAAGGTTTTTGGATTTTGAATTTCCGCTTTCATCGTGTAACAGGTTCGAATCAATGGCGAGCCATTTTTAATCACAAGCTTTGAACCATAAAGATTTGATCGATTGAACGTCAGGGGTAGAGACTCTTGCTCAATTTTTTCCAGGAAAGGCTGAAAGTGATTGTCTTCAAAAAATTGCTTTGGTTGAAGAGAATAAACAGAACTGATATCAAAATAATCGGGCGCCGGCGGCTTAAATGTTTTAACCGATATAGAGTAGATAACCCGATCATCGACATCCCCCTTTGTTTTAAACTGGGTGACCAGTATATTTTCTTTATCCACACGCAACGCGAGTATTGGCTTTGATTCTGGAACAACCTGAAAGGGAGATATTAAATAGATGCTGATAGCACTCAGGTTGTTTAATTGTTGAATTTGTTGAAATCGTTGAATAAGGTCTAATTGGGCCTGAAACATATAGATGATTTCCGAATCCTCAATAGGAAGTCCAATGAATGAAGAATCAAGAGAAAAATAAGGTCCCATTTTTGACAGTTGCTGCATTTTCTGTACGATGAATTCATTGTCTTCAAAACTTCTGGCTACGCTGATAGAATTTTTCTCCAAACCATTAATGTGAATGGCAAGAATATTGGACATTTTTTCCAATTCTCCCAGGGCTATGGTGGCTAAATTATTGAAACTTGTCATCCCGATCACAACTGAAAGGCCACTCATAAATATCAGCAATATCGTTATGAGTATAAACGCTATTTTATTGCTAATTTTCCAGTTTTTAATGGATAAATGAAATTTTTTCATAACTATTTTTTTTGCCAATTTTTAATCAGTTGATCATATGGAACGGTAATCGCTTTGGTTCTTGGCCGTTCTTTTTTGGGAGATCCTGGCTGTGACAGCCAATACTCTCTGGGTTTCAAAGGATTTAGCTTTGGAGAATATTTAGCTAAATTCATTTTCCCCATTAATTCATCTTGTGTTCTGGCAATAGTATCCATGGCTGTCTGCGGAGAAACCCTTCCTTGTATCGCCAATGCAATATTAGGCCACCAGACTGCGGACAGGGCAGGGTAATGGGGGACATTAGGCCCCGTGTCTGTCCACTTTTTTTCTTCATGGCTTCTATAAAAATCAATGAGACCGCCCCATTTATATTTTATAGGGTCCAAATAAGTCGCATAAACGGTTGACTTCCGAATCGGCGTTCCTCCAATGAGAAATTTTTTTAAACAGACGGTCTTGGACACACAAAATTGTGCCCACAGCCAGGCCATCGCACGGCTTTTTCCTTTGACATTTTTTGGAATCGTCCAGCTTCCAGCATCCTGGTATCCCACTTTCATCCCTTTATCCCAGTACCGACCGTGTGGCGTTGGTGCTACTCGCCATAAGGGTCGCCCATTCTCATCCACCACCGGACTTCCGGGCTTATGAAAATCTTCATCGGAAAGCCATGTGATGTATTGAAAAATTCTCTGTGCAATATCCCCCCTTGCCGCCATTGGCCCGGCATCTACCCACCGCCAATTTTTTGCTTCAGGAGGAGCATATTTATTCAACCAGTCAATATATTTTGTTAATGCATAAACAGCAGCCGGACCATTAAGTGCACCGCCACGTTCAACAGAAGATCCTACAGGTATCTTATTTTCAACCCGAATCCCCCACTCGTCAACCGGGATGCCATTGGGCAAGCCTCTGTCACCAACCCCTGCAATAGAAAACCAGGCATCTGTAAATCGCCAGCCAAGGGAGGGGGATTTTTTCCCGTAATCAAGGTGTCCATAAACTTTTTTCCCATCAATTTCCATTCCTGTAAAAAATTCAGCGATATCTTCATAAGCCGTCCAATTGACCGGTACGCCCAATTCATAACCATACTTTTCTCTAAATTTTTTTTGGATATCCGGACGGGTAAACCAATCGTATCGAAACCAGTAAAGGTTTGCAAACTGTTGGTCTGGGAGCTGAAGCTGGTTCTTGTCATAATCCTGGCCAAATTCAAGGTTTAAAAAATCATCCAAATCCAAATATGGATTCACATAGGGTTTTCCTTCTCCTGTCATATATTCAGAAAGATTGACCACTGCACCGTTTCTCAAATGAGTGCCAACAAGGTCAGCATCATTGACATAGATATCATAGATCACTCTTCCTGTTTTCAACTGTTCCATAATTCTTTCAACAACAGAGCCTTCACCGATAATTTCATGTTCAACGCGAATACCTGTAATCTCTTCAAAGGCTTTAGCAAGGACATCTCTTTCCCAAAAATGAGTTTTGATGTCTTCTGCCGTTGATCGAACCTTTTTTCCTCTAAAGGGTTGAGCAATGTCTGAAAACCATTTCAATTCAGCCCGTTGTTCAGCTTTGGATAGCGCCGATGGTTGAAATGTATCTATCCATTTTTCAATAATCGCTTCATTAGACGTTTGAGCCCATGTTAAATGTGATAAAAAAAATAATAATACAATTTCAGTTACCCCAAAAACGATTCTTTGATAGACTGCTTTGCGCAACAATTTATTTGTTGTCGTCTTTTTGTTCATTATTATTCCTCCTTTTTTATGATGATTGATGATATCTATGCACAAAAAGCATGGATCAGAACAAGAGGTTGGCAGGTAAACATTGAAGCCATTATTTTCGAATCACTTTTCAATATGCAATTTTTAGTTCCATAGTGAAATTTTTTGCAAAATATGTGACTCTAATCGCAGACATAACGAGACATATTGTTTGTGGTATGTTGTTAAAATAACAAACGTCTTAACTTTAGTCAATTATCAAATAGAGAATAAAATTTCAGGTTACACAAGAATGGCTACATTTTTATAAGCCATCATTTCGTTATTGAACCATTTCCTGTTCCTGATATAATAAACAAAAAAAGGACATTTTCTGACATAACAGAAAAAGATAATTATGAAAGGAACAAAACATGAAACGCAGGGAGTTTATTCAAAAAACAGGTATTGCAGCGGCATCGGCTGTGGCAACAGCCGCAATTTCAGCACCTGCTGTATTAGCAAAAAAAACGTATCGCTGGAAAATGGTCACCACCTGGCCACCCAACTTACCGGTGCTTCAAACCGGTGCTGTTCGATTTGCGAAACGTGTCAAAGAAGCCACTGATGGTCGTATTCAAATTCAAGTATTTGCGGGTGGGGAACTGGTTCCGCCATTGGGTGTATTTGATGCGGTTTCCAGCGGTACCGTTGAAGTGGGCAGCGGTGCATCCTACTATTGGGCGGGAAAAGTACCGGCTGCGCAATGGTTCTCTGCTGTGCCATTTGGTTTTAATCCACAGGGGATCAATGCATGGTTATACAGTGGTGGAGGGTTGAAATTATGGGAACAAGTTTATGCGCCATTTAATCTGATACCACGTCCTCAGGGCAATACAGGGGTCCAAATGGGGGGATGGTTCAGAAAAAAAATGGACACTATTGAAGATTTCAAAGGCCTGAAAATGAGAATTCCCGGTCTGGGCGGAAAAGTTATTGCCAAAGCCGGCGGGACAGTTGTTCTGCTTCCCGGTGGTGAAATTTTTACTTCCCTTGAACGGGGGGTTATTGATGCTACCGAATGGGTTGGTCCCATGCATGACCTTCGAATGGGATTTTATAAAGCGGCAAAATATTACTATTATCCTGGATGGCACGAACCTGGAACCTGTCTGGAAGTTATCTTTAATAAAAAGGTCTATGACTCTCTTCCTAAAGACCTGAAAATTATTCTGGATGCTGTTGCCATGGAAACCAATCTTTGGAGCCTGTCTGAATTTGAAGCGGGTAATGGTGCAGCACTTCAAGAACTGATTACCCGACATAAAGTCAAGCTCATCCGATTTCCAGAGCCCCTGCTTGAAGAATTACGAAAAATGGCCCAGGAAACCCTTGAAGAAGAAGCCAACAAGGATGTCATGTCCAGAAAAGTGCATGAAGCCTTTAAAGCATTCAAAAAACAAGTTGGACTGTGGGGATCGATTTCTGAAAATGCTTACTACAATGTGATTGCCGATAAATATGCATTGGAATGATGGCTGATATGGGACAGTGTCTATGGCAGCGATGCAACCTTGAAAAACTTGCATCGCCAAGCCATTAAATAAAAACACTTTTTTTATATTCAACTTCTACTAAATATTATTTGGTTAAATGATTTACTGTAAACTATTGAAATTCCTGATGAAATCTTGTATATAACGACAAGCTCACCTGCCGCTATGGAGCGCAGCGGAATAGCGGTCAGGTGGAGCGATTTGTTAGGCGGTTTTATCTCTTTCCAGTGTCTTTGGGGTAACCGCAAATGATGCCAATTTGTGTTTGCTTTTAAGCTGTCTCATTCGGGCATCTTCAATAATGGCCTTAATGTCGAAATTGAACTTGGCTGCGTGTTCCTCACGAACTCTACGCACCTGGTTAACTATAGGGTCTTTCCACATTGGTTTACACTCCCATTAATTCTTCGGGTGTACAAATAGTAGGACAAACAAATCCATGTTTTGCACACTCTTTCTTTATTTCTCCTGTGATTTCTGCATTGGCGATATGGGTACAGTTCCAAGTCATTAGAAACTGCATGCGATTTACAGTAGCAACCGCAATATGTGCTGCATCAGTAGCTGCTTTTTGAGGAATAATTCCTGTCTTCAGAATGGCAGATGCTAAATTTGTTACAGAGTCGTTGATATCAAGTAATTCAAAATCGGCAAGCATACCCAATCGTTTTTTGGCTGCTTCCAGATCACCAGCATTGGCTTCATCAAGTACGAACTGGGAAATATAGATGTTAAAACTCGTTTTTCGTTTTTGCCACCACTCCCAAGTGAGTTGCTGATGCCCAGCAACTATTACATCTCTACTTGGCCGTGCCATGAGATAGCTCGGAATTGTAGTTTCCATATACAATTTTGGTTTCAGATGGTGTCATTTTTCCTTATATATATTGACAAATTAGGCTTTTGTGCTACTTGCTTTTTAGCTTTTTAATATTTTCTCGTATCAATTTAGTAGTCGGATGATCGTTCCCTATAACTTTAGCACTACCTTCTAAAGATTTATTATACAAACTAAGAGCATCATTCAATCTGCCCATTGCGTCATATAAATATGCTAGATTATTAATGGAAGTAAGTGTTTGTGGGTGGTTTCCCCTTAGCATTTGTTCATTTAATGCAAGTGCTCGTTTAAAAAGTAGCTCCGCTTTGTCGTATCTTCCAGTGGTTACATATATAGACGCTAGATTATTTAAGGAGGCCGCTACATCTGGATGCGATGATCCCAACATTTTTTCCTGTATTGAAAGAACTTTACGATAAACCGATTCAGCTTCGCTTACTCGACCCATGTTTTTGTATACGGTGCCTAAGTAAGGAACTCCCAAAGCTAAAGCTTTAGGACTCCACTATTCATCGAATTAAAGATCGTGTCTCCGAAATTAAAATGGGGAACTTATTTTTCGAGCATTCCTTAGATATCAGAACATTATAGCGTTTGTGAGGCATAATTGCTGAATCATTACTCTTTAATATTTGCTTGATGTTATTTTCAGATGCGATTTTTACAGTTAAATCCTGTTAAAAAGATTATATATATTTCACAAAGTAAAAATCATTATTGACGATAATTATCAAGTAACATTCCATCCCACATAATGAGGTAAATCCTTTTTAGAATAAATAAATGACTTAACATTTAAAAATTTCATATGATGCTTCATTATTTTTAACAAGTTACTTCTGCGTATCTTAAAATAATTTGCTTTCTCTTCAGGGCGATACTCTTCTAACAATAGAATTACTTGAATGTTTGTTGTTGTTTTTGGAAAAACCATTTTACAAAAATCATGCAATTCTTCATTTTTCCATCGATATGCACCAAAAATTCCAGCAAGTGTATCGCGCACTTTTTGAGCAACTTCAATAGCTAAGTCTCCGCCTGTTAATCGAGGTTGGTTTTTTATTTTTTCTCTTCTGAAATCTTTTGCTTCAATTAAGTAAAATGCCTCACCAGACCAGGCTAAAATATCAACAGCCTTTGTCTCCTGACATCTTGATATTCGATGTCGATAAAAATTGCAATCGTCAAATTTGATAACAGACCAGTTATCAGGGAAAGAAAATCTTAAGTCACCTTCTGTTATTATTTGCATGAATTTGTCCTATTGATTTTGATAAAATGCCTGCTCTCTATCATCTTGTCTAAGTGCCTCATGCAAAGAAGCGACAGATGGTAAATCTTCTAATAAATCGCCATACTCAACTGATATGCTGTTTTGGGTAGGGTTGCAATTGAAAAAACGACAGAAAACGTTATCTGTTGATATTTCCGATAGCAGCGATAACTCTTTCATTAAAAACAAGCTATGAGTAACAATAATAACTTGAATCCCATTTTGAGCCAATGCAAAAAGGACATTCGCTAATTTTGTCATATACTTTGGATTCAAGTTGTTTTCCGCTTCATCCCAAAAAATTGTGCATTCCTTGCTTATTGTACCATTTTTAACAAGATAGATTAATGTAGATAACTTTCTTAAGCCTTCGGCAACCAGAGAAATTTCAAGTTGTTTATTATCAGATAAATGTAAATAGACATGCCCTGTTTTTTGAACAACAATCTTTCCGCCCAATACATCTTCAAGAGATTCAACAATTTTTTTCAAATCGTCTGGAATTTTTTTTAGTAATGGTATTCTCATGGCTTTACACAAATCATAATATGTTTCATCGATAGACATATAGTGCTTTTCATAAAGTTCTGGAAATTCGGGCAGCATTGTCAATACTTCATTTGTTGGTATGAATAATGGCATATGAATATCCATTTTGCTGAATTGATTGACCATAATCCGATTATCATTATTCCTGAAAGAAAAGCCGATCAACTGGTTAATGTTTTCTTTTTTGATTTCAATCATTACTTCTGTGGGTTGATTAGCTTTTGATTGATTTAAATTCCCCAGAGCATCAGGCTTAAAAACATTCAGGATTTTTTTTGTCAATAATGCTGTCATAGACTCTTGAATCGTTAAATCATCAGATATAAACGCCTTATTTATAGCTTTTTTAACACTCAATTGATAAAGAGAATAAAGAAGACAGTATCCCATTTTTAGAACATGACTTTTTCCTGTAATGTTTTCGCCAACAATCACATTTAAACCAGGTACAAATTCAAATATTACGTCAGAAAAAGCTGTGAAGTTTTTCATCTTGATACTTTTTAACATATTCTTTATTATCCTATTAAAAAATTATT
>PEAL01000412.1 GCA_002753725.1 Deltaproteobacteria bacterium | reverse complement strand
GTTACAGGCAGTCCACAAGGCATTTTTTTTAGTATATCGGCCCACTTATTTTTCAGGTCATTCAGTTTTTTGACCGTTTCCTTATCATCCAAAGCATCCAGTTGTTCGAGTTCCTGACACGTTGTTTCAAGATTTTTAATACACGATTGATAGGTTTCATGAGCTGCTGTTCGATCGAGAATGAATCGATCCAGTTGCTCAATAGAACGGCTATAACGAGAACTCAGATTATGATACACTGAAAAAGGAATAATGCCATCTTGAACACTCAGCTCTGCATGTTCCCAACGTTCCTTAATGCTTTCTACCTTTTTCTCGTAATAGGATAAGTTATCAGGCGTGTTGGATAAAATGCTTGTTTGTTGTGACTCTTCAACAAGCACCTCGAGTTTTTTGCAAAGCTCTGTCATTTGCGTAACAGTATCTTGCTTTCGATCAATCTGGTCGAGCTGCTCCTCAATTTTTCTTCGCGTCTGGTTGAAGCGCCTTTTCAGAGGATGGGTATTGTCAGGGTCAATTTTATCCCATTGTTTTTGTAAATGAGTCAATAGAGCAGAACTATCTGCCCATTTTTCTGTAGCCACAACTTGTTCCAATGATAAGCACAATTCCTCAAGTTCCCATTCAAGCTGCTTTTCTGGAGACATGGCATCCATGCTTTCCCAGAGATTCGTGAGTTTGTCGCGAGCATATTTTTTAATTTTTTTGTTACTTGCATTTTTTGAAATCAATTCCAAATGCTTTGGATTGGATAGTTTATTGACAATGGCTTTTCCAGGTTTCAGGCCACAATTTTTTTCCGCAATTTGACACAATAAGTGCGGATTGTCGATTCGATCAATTGCCAATAAACGAATTTCTGGCCGTTCGGCATCACTGGCAATATGTGCTAAAATTTTTTCATCATCAATTTGAAGAATCAACGCCCCTTGCAAGGATGGATCACTGGTGCTATGGATTTGATCTGCATAACAACTATTGAGCTTACTCGTCGCTGATTGTCGGGTTTCAATGTCATTGTCAGTACTTACAATATGTTTCAGAAAGGGGATATCTGTTAATTGATGAATTGCTTCGATTCGTACGCGAGGGTCTGGATCATTTTCAACGATCTGTTTTAAAATATCCAACATATCTGGACTCAGTGTTCGAACCGCTTGGATTCGAACCTTTGGATTGCTATGTTTCCAACGGGGTACAATAAAATCTTTGATAGCCATGCGTATGTTCTCTATGGTATTTTATGTAATGTAACCACAAAATAATGACACAATAAGGATCAAATAGGCAATTGGACTGTCTAAATTATGAAATTAAACAGCTGACTGTCTTTAATTGGCGCTGTCAGGGGCTTGCCGGTTACAGTAATCATAATTAAGGTTGATAAGCTGCTCTTGAGAGCCGATAATGAAATCACAAAAATTTTTATCATTACCATGCTCTTTATAGGGTTTCAAGATAAATAAAATTTAACTCGACTGGTGTCGCTTCTATATCAAAGTTTAGAAAACTTACGACGCCCGAAAAGACAGAAGGAGTACCAAATGTTTATTAAACAATTCAAGTATCATAACGATAATCTGGCTTATCTGGTTTATGGAGAGACTGCTGCGGTCGCTATTGATGGCGGCGCAGTAAAAGAAATATGTAATTTTCTATCAAAAAAAGGATTGACACTTCAGTATATTTTCAATACGCATAATCATGGAGATCACACTTCTGGTAACAGAGGCCTTTTAGATGCAACACGGGCATCGTTCGTCTCGGTGAAAGACCTTGTCAGCCCACACAATCAATGGATGATTGAACAAACCCCCATAATTATTTATGAAACGCCCGGTCACACCAGAGACAGTATTTGTTTTCATATCAATGAGTGGCTGATCACCGGTGATACAGTGTTCAATGGTACTGTTGGCAATTGCTTTACTGGAGATGAAACAACGTTTATCAATAGTTTAAAAAAAATTATGACCTTAGATGATCAGACGATGATTTATGCAGGGCATGATTATGTTCGACCAGCGATGAAATTTGCTGCAAACCATGAAATAGACGTGTCACAGGTTCAATTATTTTTGGAGGCTTACCATCCAGATCACGTTTATTCAACCCTGAAACAAGAAAAGAGTCACAACCCTTTTTTGAGACTCAATCATCCTGAAATTCAACAAATGCTTATTGATCATGGTTTGCCTGTCAAAACAGAAACAGAAAGATTTCAATCTCTTAAAAAAATTGAAATCTGGGATTAATTTTTATTCTTGACAAAATTACAGTATTTTTTTAAATAAATCTTTTAATTCTTTTAGGGAGTGAAGGCAAGTGAAAAAATACACATATAGTGCAAAAAGTTCTGACAATCCGAACAAATGGTTTGTTGTTGACGCACAAGATAAGGTGCTGGGACGATTAAGTACAACAATCGCTTCTCGTCTGCGTGGAAAATGTAGTCCAATGTTTACCCCCCATTCGGATATGGGCGATTGGATCGTGGTGGTCAATGCGGACAAGATTCAGCTTACAGGCAACAAACTGGAACAAAAAAAATATTACCGCCATAGTGGATATGTCGGTGGATTGACAGAGATCAACGCAAAAAAACAACTGGAAAAAAAGCCTGAAGAATTGATTCGGCATGCGGTAAAAGGTATGCTTCCTAAAAATCGTTTAGGCAGAAAATTATTTAAAAAGTTAAAGGTCTATGCGGGGGCGGAACATCCTCACACAGCCCAGTGCCCTGAACCTTTGGTTGTCTAAAATCAGAAAGAGAAGCCCTGACTGAAAAACAATTCTTTCAGGTTTCGGAAATTCTTGGAGAAATTGAATGAGTCAAGAACATATGTATTATGCAACCGGACGAAGAAAAACCGCCGTTGCAAGAACCTGGCTAAAACCAGGGAGTGGAAAAATTTTGGTTAACAAGCGAGCGT
This sequence comes from Deltaproteobacteria bacterium, assembly GCA_002753725.1. Taxonomy (GTDB): domain Bacteria; phylum Desulfobacterota; class Desulfobacteria; order Desulfobacterales; family Magnetomoraceae; genus Magnetomorum. The sequence goes on along the minus strand of PEAL01000412.1, from coordinate 1,845 downwards.
TGGATGATTTTTTCAAAGTTGAAACAGCCAAAATGTTGTTAATGCAACCTTTTGAATTAACAGGTACAACAGACAAATTTGATGTAATTGTTACTGTCAAAGGTGGGGGCATATCGGGTCAGGCCGGGGCTGTTCGTCATGGCATTACACGTGCTTTGGTACAGGTAAACCCAGAATTTCGACGAGCACTCAAAAAAGCCGGATTTATCACACGCGACGACAGAGAAAAAGAACGAAAAAAATATGGTCAACGCGGCGCACGTGCACGATACCAATTTTCAAAACGATAAAAATTTCATTGATATTGTTTTGCAAAAAGGGAAGAGGCGTATATTGGCCTTTTCCCTTTTTTTTTGTGACCTGACCTTGATGATAAAAAAAATAGAAAAAAATTTTGCAATCGTTATGGGGCGTCCTTTTAATCGTTACACGACTGACTCGTCATGGTCTTGCCAAAATCTTTTTTTGAAAATCTATCACTCGGAGTGAACAATGACAACAAAAGCCCGTGTCGCTGTTATCGGAGCCACTGGATATGCTGGTGCTGAGGTTGTTCGGCTTATCGCCGGACATCCGCATGTTACACTGAATCTTTTAACATCACGCCAATATGCTGGAAAACCTTATGATCATGTATTCCCGGCACTAACGAAATGCATTCAACAGCACTGTGAAATATTTGAACCCGATACAGCCGTTCAAAAGGCAGATATCTTTTTTCTGGCACTCCCGCATAAAACATCCATGCGTGTTGCAGCACCTCTGATCAATGCCGGTAAAAAAGTCATTGATTTATCTGCTGATTTCCGATTTAAAAATTTGACCAGTTATGAAGCCCATTATCAACCCCACGAAGAACCCGAGTTGTTAAAACAATCGGTCTATGGTTTATGCGAGGTCTATAAAGACCAAATATTAAAAGCAGATTTAATCGGTAATCCAGGGTGTTATACAACCAGCATACTGCTTCCATTAATACCGCTTTTAAAAGAAAAACAGATTGATTCAAAAGGAATAATTGCGGACTCAAAATCAGGCGCCAGCGGTGCAGGTCGTTCTCCAGCATTGGGAACACTTTTTTGCGAGGTCAACGAGGGATTCAAAGCCTATAAAGTGGCCGAACATCGTCATGCTCCAGAAATGGATGAAAATTTGTCCATTGCGGCAGGAACGGATGTTCATGTTTTATTTGTCCCTCATCTTGTCCCCATGTCACGGGGTATTGTGTCAACACTGTATGTTCGATGCAATGAGAATATCGATGAAAAAAGAATATTGGATTGCTTAAACACCGCTTATGATGGATGTCCATTTATACGTGTATTGCCTGAAGGCCGATTGCCCAACGCAGCCCATGTTCGCGGAACCAATTATTGTGATATTGGCGTAAAGTATTCTTCTGAACAGGGAATCGCAGTGATTATATCTGCAATCGATAACCTGATCAAAGGTGCTGCCGGTCAGGCGGTCCAAAATATGAATATCATGATGGGATTTAAAGAAACTGATGGTATTGATATGATTCCTTTTCCTTTATAAAACCAGGATAAAATAAAATTAGGATAAAATTAGGATTTATAGGATTAGGATAAAATAAAATTAGGATAAAATTAGGATTTATAGGATTAAAGGATTAAAATTAGTCTTAATTGAATAATAAGCGTTCCCCCTGAAAAAATCAGGGCCAATCCTAACAGCAACTAAAACCATAACCTATTGATTTTATTTAGTTCGAATTTTTAGTTACTTAGAAGATTAAAATAAAATTAGGATTTTATAGGATTATAGGATTAAAGGATTAAAATTAGTCTTAATTGAATAATAAGATTAGGATAAAATTAGGAT
>PEAL01000411.1 GCA_002753725.1 Deltaproteobacteria bacterium | reverse complement strand
AAGGTTCGCCCCTACATTCAATCTTTTTTCAATTACACCATATAAATGGGAAAGTTATTAAAAAGTGGTTCCTTACCAACACCTTGAGCGGCTTTGATCTGGAAAATGACATTCTGACATTTCAATTGAACAGTACTGCGGAAAAAGGTCAGGTGACATTAATGAATGCAAAGACCGGTGAATTTTTCTATAAGCCTTTCGCTAATGCATGGGGCAGTGATCAATTTATGTTCAGTGTCAGTGATCAGGCCGATACATCCACTATTGCCCTGGTTTCTATAAACATTCAACCGGTGAATGATCCACCGGTCTTTACTGAATCATCCCCTCAAGCCATTGCATTGGATGAAGATTCAAGCGTCAGTCTGCAATTACACGCCACTGATTTTGATAACGATGCCATTGTCTGGACAATTCAATCTCTGCCCGCCATTGGCAGTGCAAGTGTGTTAAATGGTCTCGTTCATTATCAACCAGAATCAAATCGTTATGGCGCGGATACCTTTACAATTCTTCTATCTGATAATCAAGGCGGTTTTGATAGTTTAACTGTGAATGTAACCATTCATTCTGTCAATGATGCACCCGTTGCCATAGCAGGCAATACAACAGCATACACTGAATTATCGGTTGTTCCATTGGATGCCGCAGATTCATTTGATATTGATTCACCCATTCGTCACTATCTATGGACACAAACCGCCGGCCCATCAATTAGCATTTCCAATACAGGCGCCATGAACACCTGGTTTGTTGCGCCAGATGTAGGCCCAGATGGCACAATCATCACATTTGAACTGATGGTGACTGATTCGCAAGGGTTGACATCAGTGGATTACGTCAGTTATTCCATCACATTTTTTCCAAAAACCTATTATATTACAAGTACTTCAACAGAAAATGGCAGCATCAATCCATCAGGTACAATTCCGGTTTTGGAAAATGACCCCATGACACTGACGTTTACCCCTGAACATGGCTACAAAATTCATATTGTCTGGATTGATGACAAAATGATTGATCAATGCACCCACTATGAATTTAACCATATCAGCAATGATCATAAAGTATATGTCGAATTCGTGCCCATTGAAATCTTTACAGTCACCGCCTCGGCAGATGAACATGGCAGCATTACGCCTTCAGGTACATTACAGGTGGCATCTGGACAAACCTTTTTCATTGTTCCGAATATGGGCTATCAAATTCTTGATGTGCTTGTTGATGGCATTTCCAAAGGCCAGTTGTCTGAATACACATTTGATCAGGGATTGAATAAACATACCATCCATGCCACATTCAAGGCCAGACAGCTCATTGTTGCCACAAGTGATGCTGAAGGCAGCATCACGCCATCAGGAAATGTCTATGTGAATACTGGCCATTCACAATTATTTACCATTCTGCCGGAACCTGGATTTCGAGTCGATTCATTGATTGTCAATGGTGTTACCACCAAAGGCTTAAACACATACACGTTTCCAGCGGTGAACAGTCAACAGAGCATTCATGTGACCTATCGTTCCATTTATCTGATGATTCAAGCCACTGCATTGGAACATGGCGCAATCACCCCTGATGGCAGTGTGAAAGTGGTTGAAAATTCTGATCAGGCCTTTTTAATTACACCTGATCCAGGCTATGAACTGCTGGAATTCACTGTTGATGGCGGCGCTGAATGGGCCAATTTCCAAATCTCAGATATTGCATCACAGGCCATTACAGCAACTTTTCCGGCCATCTCTGATAATCACAGCCTGTCGGTAAGCTTTCAACAAAAGCCTGTCATTACAGCATTGGCTGATGAAAATGGCAGGATTTCACCATCAGGCAATATCTATTTATTTCGCGGCAGTGAACAAGATTTTACCATTGTTCCTGACCAGGGATATTTTGTTAAAAAAATTCAAATTGATAACACAGCATTATCAACAGTACTCAAAGGACTGAATACGTATTTGTTTGAAGATGTGCTTGGCAACCATACCATCACCGCAAGCTTTGGCCGCTACATTATCCAGGCAAATGCAGCAGACAATGGAACGATTGAACCCTCTGGATCATTAGAAGTCAACGTTGATGCCTACCAGGCATTTACAATCATGCCAGATAAGGGCTATGTTGTTGATACAGTTCATATCGACAATACACCCATTGAACCGGTGGATGAATACACGTTCTGGAATGTCAATGACAATCACACCATTGATGTTTCTTTCCTGGCTCTCCCGCATTATTCTATTACCACTGCATATAGCTCTGGCGGCAGTATTTTCCCTGATGGTATTATTGATGTGATTCAAGGCGAGCATATGGTTTTTAATATTACATCAGATCAGAATCATGTGCTTGATGAATTATGGATCGATTTTCAACAGGTTTTACCCAGATCACAGGTATTTTTTACCAGCGTTTCTGATAATCATTCTATCAGTGCCATATTTCTGCCAATTTCCACATATACCATTACGAGCCTTGCGACTGATGGCGGGCGTATAACACCCTCAGGACAGATAACGTTGAAAAAAAATGATTTTCAATTGCTCCATATCCAGCCAGATCCTGGCTATCGAATTAAAGACGTGCTTGTTGATCAAGAATCTTTTGGTCCCATCAACCAATATGCCGTGATTGCACATAAAAATCAGTCGGTGGCTGCTGAGTTTGAACGTATTCAAATAATTGATATTTCAGGCATGCTTCAAGACGGATAAGTCTATAAGTGTATGCATAATTAAAATTAAATGATAACAATATATTAAATCTATAATATAAAAAAACTGTAAGAAATTTAATTTTTATGTGTCTATTAGGGGTAAAAGCTTAAATTCTAAGGAGGATCAAAATGCTTAATGCCCCTAACAATTTTGTTCTAAATAGTTTACGAACATTAATAATGCTTGAAAAGGCTATCGACAGACTTATTCGTCAGAACTTTTTAAATGAAAACCAGGTTCCGATGATTGTCCAAACTCTTAAAAATACAGTAGTTGAAACCCGAATACGAATTTTAAGTTACAAAAATTTTGGAAATGTGCCATCTTTTGTAGCTCTTGTAATATCATCGATTGAAGACCTTAGTAAATTGGTTGAGGATTTAATTCTATCATGCCCTTGCGGATCAGGTCAGAAACAACAAAGCAAAAAACGAAAAGAAGCAGACTGCAAAAGCCTAATCAGTTCTATAGATGAAATGCTGATAAAGCTGAAAGCTTATTTTTCACCCGAAACCACTGGTGTTTTAATGGCTGAAAAAATTTCAGATTCTTTTTTTGAAGAATTTAAAAAATGGAGCGAAGAGCTTGTTTTAAAACTTTCAGTACAGAAAGTTTCAGGTAGAGGAAAACAGACATGTATCTTTCCTTTTATGGATATTGATGCGTATTGCTCAAATATTCGTGATAATGAATGGTTTAAAAGAAAAGCATTAAAAAATTTGAACCAATTTACTCCAGAAGCTGGCCATAAAAAAAATTGCGAAGTAGTGAAACGAAGCTATAGATTAAAAGGCTATCGGCCAAAAAATCGTAAAGTTATTGTACCTGGGAAAAAATTAGATGCTCCTATCAGAATGGCTCAGTGTAAAGGATGCGGAAAAATATTTTCAGTTTTGCCATCTTTTATCTCCAGAGAGAAACATTATGCAGCGGATTTGATAGGCAAAGTATTGGAGGGGATTTTACTTCGTGGCGTTTGCCTTCAATATGCAAAGGAAATAATGGATTTAACTGGCTTTCCTGTAAAAAGTAAACAAACAGTATTAAACTGGATGGAATGGATTGGAACGTTTCATCCTGCGGATTTGCTTGAACGAGCAGGAGCTACAGCAACGGGATATCTTCAAGAAGATGAAGGATTTCAAAAAGAGCCGAATCTACGAACTTATATTGTTGCAATGGTAGATCCGAACTCACAGGTTGTATGGCACATAGACTATATTGACCATGTAGGAGAAGAAAGCTTGTATCAATCTTTTGAAGAATTTTTGGAAAAAATATCATTCAAGATAAAGGGAGTGACAAAAGATAAGTGGCAAGCATCAACCAATGCATTGAAGCGATTATTTGATAATTTATGGATTGGATATTGTCATCGACACTGTCTTCAAAACTTTAAGAAGGCATTAACAGCTTATCAAAAGGAAACAGGATTAAGCAGTAAAAAGTCAAAGGAATTGTACGACAAGTTTAGTAATGTTTTAGAAAACTCAACTCATAGAGCAAATATGGAAGTTAAAATAAAAATGTTAACAAAAGATGAGGCATTCAATCACCCTCTCTTAAAAAGTAGATTAGAAGAATTGAAAGAGAATGCAGTAAAATATACAGCACATAAAAACAGAGCAGGTATAAAGAAAACGACATCAATTGTTGACAACTTTCTGAAAATTGCCAAAAGAAAATTACGTGAAGCAATGAGTTTTAGGGATGCAAAATGGGCAGGAATATTTTTTAGAGGAATGGCAAATGTTAGAAATTTTATAGAATTTAAGGCAGGAGCAAAGAATGCACATAAAAGCCCGTTTGTAATAGCAGGAGGGGAAAATTTTTCTTTGCCTTGGATGCAAGTAATAAATGTTCACAATGGATTTTTATTCGAAACGATAAAATCATGAAAAGCTTGCTATGAAAGGTTTTAAACAGGCATACACTTATAGACTTATCCGATGACAAATATGAAAATATTAACGAACCACGCTTGAAACAAGCATTTGAACAGGCCGAGGTGAAAAATATCGCGCATGTTGCCCACCAATTAAAACAAATTTTTAGTAAAGGAGAAAAATA
>PEAL01000410.1 GCA_002753725.1 Deltaproteobacteria bacterium | reverse complement strand
TGGCCGGGAAATCAGGCATAACCCAACAAAAAACCGCAAGGCAGCCCGACAACCAGACTGATCATCATAGAAATCGAGCTGACCTGAAGGGTGGCTCAGATTGCAGAAAAAGTTTCTTGATCTCCCTGAATCAGAAGAATCAACGCCTGATATAAACCCTCAATAATAAAATCCATGCATATTCCCTAATGATTCAGAGCGTTTCGGGCTTCTTCTTTGCTTTCGTATATATGTGGCGGAACATTTCTTTGCACCAGTGCATTTTTGAGTTTCATTCTTAAAAATGTGCTGGTGGTGTAACGGGTCACGCGATAATAGAAGCGTTCAACCAGTTGTTTGACCATCTGGGTATAGGTTTCAATAAGATCCGGTCGAATGGAAAAGTTATCATAGTTGACAATGGTATAGACTTTACGATTCAATGGGCTTAAAATCTTTTCAACGGTCTCTTTGATATCTTGAATATCTTTTTGACGTTTGACCGAATAACTTTCAAAATTGACAAAAAACAGATTGTCTTTTTCGTCATAACTCATCCGATCTTCAAGAGAAATGGTCAAGAGGTCTTCCTTGAGCCCCATCGGTGCATCAAGAAAAATTCGCTGATCCATGAGGGGAACGGGATGCGTAAAAATGGGCTTAAATTCCATTTGATTCAGAATATCGCGTTCAAGATCAATACCTGGCGCGATTTCAATAAGTTTCATCCCCTCAGTCGTCAGTTCAAAAACACAACGTTCGGTTATGTATAAGACAGGCTGACCTTTCTGGATAGCATAGGCGCCACTAAAGGTGATATGTTCAACATCGTTGACAAATTTAATGCTTTTACCTTCTGTATCGATCTTGCAGTTACCACTGGCATCAACAGAAATGTTTAAACCGATGGCCGTAAATGTCCCAACAAATACAATTTTGCGGGCATTTTGACTAATATTGATAAAACCACCCGCACCCGATAATTTGGGACCAAATTTGCTGACATTCAAATTTCCGTGTCTATCCGCCTGCGCCAGACCCAAAAAAGCGATATCAAGTCCACCACCATCATAAAAATCAAATTGATAGGGTTGATCAATAATTGCGTCAGTATTAGATGCTGCACCAAAGTTTTTTCCCCCGGCCGGAAGACCACCAATGACACCTGGTTCAGCAGTCAGTGTAATATTGTCGATGACACCTTCTTCATGGGCCACGGATGCAACACCTTCAGGCATGCCAATACCTAAATTGACAATGCTATTGGGTTTAAGCTCCATAGATGCACGACGGGCAATAATTTTTCGATCATTCATTGTCATATTGGGAATAGACTGCATGGGCATGCGGATTTCACCACTGAAGGCGGGATTGTATCTTTCTATAAAGCTTTGCCAATGATTTTCCGGCCGGGCAACCACCACGCAATCCACGAGAATGCCAGGAATTTTTACATTACGAGAATTCAGAGATCGACGTTCAGCGATACGTTCCACCTGGACAATAACAACACCATTGGCATTTCGCGCAGCCATTGCAATGGACAAAGATTCAAGGGTTAACGCTTCACGTTCCATTGTAATATTACCATCGGTATCAGCCGTTGTTCCGCGCAATATCGCTACATTTATAGGAATGGTTTTATAGGCCAGGTATTCTTTACCATCAAACATGATGCTCTCAACAATGTCTTCTGTTGTTTTGGGATTTAATTTTCCACCGCCGTTTTTGGGATCGACAAAAGTTCCCAAACCAACGGTTGTAATGGTTCGAGGTTTTTTGGCCGCACTATCCCTGAACATATGGCTGATGACCCCCTGGGGCAAATTATAGGCGATGATATCATTATTGATTGCCAAAGCTTGAAGTTTAGGCGCCAATCCCCAGTGGCCACCAATAACTTTTCGAACCAGTCCTTTGTGCCCAAAATGATTCAACCCTTTTGTATCACTATCCCCCTGACCAGCGGCATAAACAAGGGTCAGATCTTTTGGATGACCGGTCTTTTGATAATAATCTTCAATTGTTATGGCGATTTCTTCAGGAAAGCCAATACAGGCAAACCCACCGGTGGCAATCGTATCGCCATCATGGATCACTTGAATGGCTTCTTCCGCTGTAACGATCTTGCCTTTTTTCATTCGTGATGGCGGTAATGCACCCAGCATTGGATGCCCGCTATCAAGTTGAATCGTATTTTTTTCCGATGACATAGATGATCTCCTTGTTTATGATTGTCATAATTTTATGGCGTCTAATATTCCGCATAGGTCTATACGTTTTGGTATTTTTAAACTATCTGGAAGTATTAATTATCAATAGAAATTTCTTGCATGTTCATTCGGGCGCATTCCCCAAAAGTCGGACTTTTGATTTGAACAAATACAAAGAACAAACCTATGTACGAGAGCGAACTGTAGGGCAAACCTTGTGTTTGCCCTCAAACAAAAACCGGAATCAAACCTATGTCCGAGAACGTGTAGGGGCAGGCCCCTGTGCCTGCCCTTGAACAATAATCGAAAACGAACCTATGCCCAATGAATGATTTGTATTCGTTCATAGGTTTGATTTCGGTTTTTGTTTGAGGGCGCATTGAAAATCTAAGGAACTCCCAAAGCTAAAGCTTTAGGACGCCACTATTCATCGAATTAAGGATCGTGTCTCCGAAATTAAAATGGGGAACTTATTTTTTCCGAAGTGATTAATATGTAGAGGCCGACTTGACCCCATTTTTTTAAGTGATTAATATAGAGGCCGACTTGACCCCATTTTTTTTATATCCTTTTTATTATCGAAACTTTTTGTATTGTGCAATAATAATTTGGGCCCGCCCCTAATCTCCACTCAATCCATTTAGACCTATGTGATTTTTTCAATTCTCAGCCCTGCAAGGGGTAAAACAAACAACTTGGCATTATCAAAGAAACGCTGTACAATCTGTCCTTGTGAATCATAATGTTTAAAAGTAGCCTCTTTTATTTGACAGGTACGACCCTAAATGAAGAATCAAAAAATGTTAACACAGAAAATTTATCGGGCAAAATGGGTCATGGTTGATCCAGAAACCTGGATTTCAAATGGATATATTGAAATTTCACCATCAGGTATTATCCATGCGAGTGGTGTTTATCAAAGTAAACAAACATCAGACGTAACAGATCTGGGTGATGGTATTTTGATGCCGGCTCTGATCAATGCACATACCCATTTGGAATTAAGTGCATTACTGAATCGCGTTCCGATGCATATGGGATTTACCACCTGGGTTGATCAACTGATTACTGAACGGATGTTAACAGGCCCAGAACGGTTGAAATTAGCAGCTGCAAAAGCCTGCCGAACCTTATGGGAAACAGGCACCTGTGCAGTAGGCGAAATCTCATCGCTAAATTTGACACAGGATATACTCAGTCAATCTGGATTGAGCGGTGTCTGGTTTCGTGAATATCTGGGCAATGAACCCATTGAAATACCAGAAAATACGATATTTCCTGACAGACTTTGCCTATCGCTGGCCGGTCATGCCCCCCATACAAGCTCCCCAAAACTTCTCAGATTACTTAAGCAGGATAGCCAGGGTAAACCCTTTTCCATACATGTTGCAGAGTCAGATGATGAAATGGAATTTATTACCCGAGCCAGTGGTCCCTGGGCTGAGTTTTTAATATCGCGTGACGTTCAGTATTCAGAATGGGGGCTTCCCCAACAAAGTCCTGTTAAACATTTAAATAACATCGGAATTTTGGATAAAAACACCCTGGTGGTTCATTTACTCAACTGTGATGATTCTGATCTGAATATTTTACGAGAGTGTCAATGTCATGTGTGCATATGCCCTCGAAGCAATTTAAATCTTCATAATCGCTTACCGGATTGTGAACGTATGCTTCAGAAAGGCTTGAACGTGTGCCTGGGAACGGATAGCCTGGCAAGTGTTGATTCGCTGTCACTATGGGATGAGATGGCATTTTTATTTCAAAACGATTCTGGTTTATCGCCAAAAACTATTTTATCAATGGCAACAGCTTCTGGCGCTCAGGCGTTAGGATTCAGCCATCAACTGGGACGGCTTGCCCCTGGGTATAACGCTTGTCTGCTCTATGTACCCATTCATTCGAACACCATTGATCAGGCTGTTCATCAACTGGTTGCAGGGGATTTTTCTCAAGACAATCGTGTGATTTCTGCAAGTTATTAAGTTCTGGATTTTTATTAAATTTTCCTTGCTAAGGCGCTAGTATCCTGCTAATTTTTTGGGCTTGATGAAGAGAGGACGAAAGAAAAAGATCGCGCTGATTATAAATTTATTAAAATTAAGTAAGGATATGCTTCAACAACGCACCGCTTTCAATACTGAAGAAAATGACTTTGTCAGACTGGGACGCATCCAGTATATGAATGTTGCACCCATTTATTATCATTTGGACAGGGTGAGCCCGCCTGACATTCAATTGACAATTGCCCCGCCATCAACCCTTAACCAGATGCTGGCGCAAGATCAACTGGATATCAGTCCGGTGTCCTCTGTTGCTTATGCGCGCAATCAACATCAATGGCAATTGTTGCCAGATCTGTCCATTTCCAGTTGTGGCCCGGTGATGAGTGTCAAGCTTGTCAGCCGTTATCTTCTGGAGGATTTATCCCAGAAAAATATTATTTTAAGCAGTGAATCTGAAACAGCAGCAGACCTTTTAAAATTAATTTTGGCAACATCAGATGTTTGTGCCCAATTTCAAAAAAAATCCATTGCTTCGCCCCAATGGATTGACAAAAAAGAGGATGCTGCCCTGCTGATTGGGGATATTGCTTTAAAATATTCCTGGGATAAACTATTTCCATATGTATATGATTTG
>PEAL01000409.1 GCA_002753725.1 Deltaproteobacteria bacterium | reverse complement strand
AGTTGAAACTCCAGGCTATTTCTGTGTCGTCCCTTCGGGACTTATAGTGTCTTACAATAAATGCAAGCTTCAAATATTAAACAGTTCTGTTTAATGAGACACTTTAAGTCCCATAAGGGACGACACAGGAATAGCCTGGAGTTTCAACTCCAGGCGGACGAACTTTGCCAGGCGGATAAGCTTTTTTAACACCATGCCTTTGTGCTTTTTTCTACCCGAAAACTTATCCTCGCTTACTTAACTCTCATTAAGTGTAATAATCAAGATGTGACCTCATTTCCCTACCCGAAAACTTATCCTCGCTTACTTAACTCTCATTAAGTGTAATAATCAAGATGTGACCCCATTTCCTTGTCCCATTTCCTTGTCCGAAAACTTATCCTCGCTTACTTAACTCTCATTAAGTGTAATAATCAAGATGTGACCCCATTTCCTCCATTTCCTCCTCCCCATTTCCTCCACCATTTCCTCCATTTCCTTTATATGGCTCCCTTTGTTAAGACTGCAATGACCTGAATAAAAGGGGCATCTTCGGTTGTCATGGTTTCCTCAACCCATGTCATAAACGCATCAAATTTATTGTCAATTTCTCGTTTTTCTTCATCTTTTTGATGACGTTGTTTGGCGTTCTTATAAACTGAGTCAAGACGCTCGTGATGTTTGTCTTTGAGGTTTTCCAATGCGTTAAGATTTTCATTTAATTGTTGATTAATTATTTTCTCAAAGTCATTTCGTTTATAATGCATGTAGTCTTTTGCTTGTTGAATGGCATTGGGAAGCAGACTGTGAATTGGCTCAAAGTCAATATTTTCTTCCCGATTTGGAAAGAGTTTTTTTCCCAGGCCAGTTCGTTTTATGATATTTTCAAAGGTTTCAATTTTTTGAAACTGCTGATCCTGAAAAATTACCCCAAGCCAGTGATGGATAAGGGGATGACCTTTTTGATTCGGGATTAGCCCTGTGATAATAAAAACAGTTTCACCATTATTTAATTGATCATGTAAACAAATGACAGGTGCCTCATGACGTCCAAAGTTGGCAACAACCTTGTCGTTGATCCATTCAATGATCGGATTTTGATGCCATAGATAGTGAATTCCAGGCCAGGCATGTTCTTCTTTGCGACTGCGTTTGATTTCCTCTTGAATACTTTGCTGATCAGCAGACAAAACAAAGATGTCATCATCGGGCCAGATCTCTTTGGGAAGCGTATATCTCAGACGATATTTTAAATCTGAGGGTGCTGTGAGAAATATTTGCTGATCATCATCCATATATTCTGCTTGAATGGGTTTGGTTTGTTTAAGAAAATCTATGGCATTTTTCAGATAGTGGTAATCATCTGAATACAGGGATGGCATGTTTTTCAAATATTTTTCAGCATCGTTGACAGGTGGTGTTTCACCCATAAGAATTTTAAGTGGATCAAAGATGGCTGCGGCAGTGTTGTCCAGTAAGTTTTCAAATTCTGATTCATTTTTTCCATTTTCAATCGCATCAGCAGTAATTTTTTCTTCTGCATCAATGTCGTACACCCCCATAAGAACAGAAGGATCGCCGATATTCTTAACTGCTTCATCATCCTTTTTTATTAGAAGCTCTAAAATACGCATATCGCCCTTAATTTTTGTATTGTCACTTTGATTTACAAGATACAGAATATATGGTTTTTTTTCCTGACCATATCGATCAATACGACCATTTCTCTGCTGGAACACCATGAGTGACCAGGGAATATCAAAATGAATTAAATGATGACACAAAAAATGCAGATTAATTCCTTCAGAAGCCACATCAGAGGCGATCAATAGTCTAACCGGTTGTTCTTCTTTTCCAAAATTTTCCACAACAAGCTGTTGATCCATATCAGACATGGAACCATGTAATATGGCAATCTGCTTATCTCCTAAATTTAAATCATTGCGCAAATGTTGATGTAAAAAATGTAAGGTTTCAATACGTTCTGTAAAAATGACCAGCCTTTGATCATGAGATTTGCCAGTCTCAAAGCCTTTATCTTTGATGACTGACAGCAGTTTTTGATATTTTGAAAATTGATCTGGTGTAATCTGTTCAACAGCATCCGCAAAAGCTTTTAGTTGAGTAATATCTGTCAAGGTCTGATGATGATTATCTTTTTGCAAACGTTTGATCCGATTGTCAATGGTCATCAAACAGGCAGCCGGACTTGACAATAAAGACTTTTCAAGTGTGGTTTTAAATAATTGGCCAGCACCTTTGCGTTGATCCAGTTTTTCAAACGCCAGATCAGTCAAAAGGTCAAATGCAATTTCTTCAGCATGACTTGCCTGACAATAGGCATTATTGATTTTTCTTTCTTTAAAGGCTTTTTGAACCTGATCCTGAATATCTTTTTTAAAGCGGCGTATAAAAAGGCCTTTAATATCGTTGGGACCATAATTATCAGGATTTGCAATGGCAGTGGGATCAAGCATATTCATCAGACTGGCAAAACTTCTGGCCTGACCATCATGAGGCGTCGCAGAAAGCATAATCAGGGTATCTGATCTACCAGACAACAAATTGGCAAGCCTTGCCCTTTGGGATGAACCTTTTCCACGTTGGGCGACATTGTGAGCCTCATCAATGACAATAATGTCCCAAAAAGCAGATTCAAGGTACGTGCGGTATTCTGTATCTTGTTTTAAGGTATCAATGGAGACAATGGCTCTATCATAATAATAAAAAGGATTATGATTGGTAGGAATTTGCGTACGTACTCGCTGAATACCAATAGAATCAAGACGTACAAGCGGAATAGTAAAGCGACTCCAAAATTCTTTTTGAAATTGTGTCAGCATGCTTTTGACAGCCAGCACTAAAATGCGCTTACCTCGTCCACGTCTTATGAGTTCACTGACGATAATACCACAGGCCATGGTTTTACCAAGGCCAACAGCATCAGCAATCAAAATACGTTGACGCGGTTGCTGCAAAGCCTGAATGGCAGGGTCAAGCTGATAAGGGACAAAATCCATAGCAGCTTTGTGACCCACATATAAATATTTATCTGTGGGTGGTGTTTGACGTAACAGACTTTCCATGTATAAAAGAGATTTTTGACAGGCGGCTGAGTGATCAGGAACCAGCTTTGTATCAACTGGATTACGAATTTCAATATTGGTATCGACTTCATCCAGAAAAATGGACTCCTTATCCTTTACCAGTTCTGATATTCCAATAACATCAAAAGCAAGACCGCCAGTAGAAGTTCTGGATACCTTACGTACCAGCCATTCTGCATCTCGCACGATAATTCTTGCTCCGGGAGCAATGTTGTTTTTTTGCATATTTTTTTCTTTACCTGATAAAAAAACGACTCACCTTTCCAAAACTGCTTACAATAACCTCTTTTTTCGCCCTTGTTGCGGCAACATATAACAACGCCCTCTCCTGATTTTCCATTTCTTTTTGAATGACAGGATCATTGCTTGTTGCCCATTTGTTTTTAAGAGGAACAACATTTTCACATGCGCCGGCGATGATTACTCTTACAAATTCAAGACCTTTTACGCGGTGCATGGTGGCCAGGCGAATACCGGGTTGTTTACGATTTTCAGCTTCTGTGCGCCGGATAAAATATGTATCTTTGCCCTTTTCATTAAGAGCGCTTTCATACTGTTTTAACAGATCATGGGTTCGCGCGACCAGGCAGATTTCACTTAAAGCTGCGCCTGTTTTTTCAATGCGATCAAGATATTGAATTATATAATCTATTTCGTCTTTAAAGGATGACATATTTTTCACAACAGGCCAAACACCATGCATATGTGATTTATATCCTTTTTGATCATCTAAACCACCATCTAAATCATCAAATTTAATCCCTTTAAGCAAGTTTGTAGCCCATAGTCTGTTTTCTTCTGTGGTTCGATAGTTAATTTTCAGCTTTTTTCCACGACCTCGGATATTGATGCCACATTGTCCTAAAACAACCTTATGACGATATATACGTTGATGCGCATCTCCTACAATATATATATCATTTTTTCTTTCCTCTGGTATCATTTGTCGTATGAGACTGAATGCCTGCATGCTCATATCTTGTGCTTCATCAACAATAATGGATTGATATGGTAGGACATCGCCTTTACTACAAATCAATGCGCATGCTTCTCTCATGGCATCATCAACTTCACGAAGTTTATTCTCATTAAGCAGCACGCGATATTCCTCAAATACAGGCCAGATAAGTTTTCTGCTCTTTCGACTCAATTTAACACCTCTGCCCACTCGGGATACTTTTAAGTATTTGGAAAAAGACGTGATACCAAGGGTTTGAATTATTCTTTCCCATTCTTCCCTGTAAAAGTTATCATCGAGGTTCAGCTCTGATGGTGCAAGGCTTAATGCTTTTTCCCATAAAGGTTTTGTGCGCTTGCCATAATCAATATCGTAATGGTATGAATTTTTTCTTAAAAATTGCGAAACCCATTGATCAAGGTTAACCACCTCAATCCGCCGCATTAGTTTATCCGTGCATATTTTGGCAAGGTTTTCCTTAATATCTGCTGCAAGATTACGTGTGAAAGTCGTAAAAAGAATTTTATCTTTTTCATTTGTAAAAATTTTTTCCACCAGATATTTTGCCCGATGCATGGCCACAACTGTTTTTCCTGTTCCAGCGCCACCAATTATTCTGATAGGGCCATTCCAATTCTTTTCCACCAGATTGCGTTGCGTGGGGTGTAAAAATACACGCCATTGTTCCAAAGGTGCATCCAGAATTTCCTGAAGATCGATATCATCATCAACAACAAAGAAACGACTTTTGGTATCTGGATTTTCAAGAGCGGTTGAATAATCATCTGA
>PEAL01000057.1 GCA_002753725.1 Deltaproteobacteria bacterium | reverse complement strand
TCAAGCCAATCTTTTGTTTGAGCCTGTCCTGTCAATATCTCATATGGCGTCTTTCCTTTTCTTTTTCCTGCATTATATCGACGGTGTGTTTATAAAATTTTGATGTTTAAAAAAATTGTATTGACCATAAAAAAATGCTAATAATCTACAATTTCATTTGAAATGATAAACAAGCCCATTATTAAAAACAAGTTTTTTAGTGACCGTATATCATAAGGATTTAATCTCATGACGCAAAATTCTCAACAATCTCCAATAAATTTTCTTGATGCAAAAAATATTTTTGACATCAAGGATGAGAATAAACTTAAATTCTTTGCAAAAGATGATATCATCTTTCATGAAGGTCAACAGGGATTTGAAGCATATTATATCAAAAAAGGGACTGTGGATATTTACCGTCTGTCGTCTAATAAGCGTATTCTTTTGGCAAACCTTCAAGCCGGTGAAATTTTTGGTGAAATGAGTATTTTAAGTGGTGAGGTCCGAAATGCCAATGCCGTTGCAAAAGAAGACACATCCCTGGTCGTTATTGAAAAAGATATCCTGACCTCAACCATGAATGAAACCCTTCCCATGGTCCAGTCACTGGCCATTTCTTTGATCAAACGCTTGAATAATAGCAATCGAAAAATCAATGAAAAACCAAGCAACAATACCTTGCTGAGTGTCTGCACGGTATTGCACTTACTGTTTTCCAGAATGATTGCCAATCGTTCGACATTTTCTGAACAAATTCCAAAAAATGGGATCCGGTATTACGATTTATGCAAAACAATCAAAAATATTGTCCCCCTTGCTGAAGTGGATATTGACTATGTTCTGGATCATCTTGTACGGCATACATATATCAAAGTTTTTTCGGAAAAAGCGGATAATGGTCAATTGAGCAAGTGGATTGTCATTGATAATCCTCAAGAATTCGATTTAATGATTCAAAAAGTCAAAAATTCCGGGGGGTGGGTGATGGAAAACGATCCTTTTATTCAAGATCAGGAATTTATGGATATTTTTGATTTTTCTCAAATGATGAATACATCACCCGCTGATCTTTTTCAAATGCTGTCTCAAGGAGAAATTCCTCAAAATTTGCTATTTTTGCATCGTGCAGGGACTGCATCATGGATGGAAGACCAGCACAAAAAAAAGCTTTATCGACGACTTTATGACAGCCCGTTTGACGAAAACAAACAGGATAAATCCTGGGTTGCCTGAGGCAACTTTTGAAAGAAAAGGAAGACCAATGACTCCAGTACAGGTACTTGTACTTACAGGATATGGTTTGAACTGTGATCATGAAACCGCATACAGTTTCGAGTGTATAGGCGCAAGTGCACATCGTGTTCATATCAATGATTTGACACGCGGGAGTTGTCAATTAAATGATTATGATATTCTCGTATTTACCGGCGGATTCAGTTGGGGAGATGATCATGGTGCCGGTGTATTGCAGGCGCTTCGTATGCGAAAGTCTCTCTCCGATGATATTAAACGTTTTGTTCATCGCGGTCGCTTAATTATCGGCATTTGCAACGGTTTTCAGACATTGGTTAACCTGGGCATCTTACCCGGCTTGACAGATCAATGGGAACGTAGTGTTGCGTTAATTCATAATGATTGTGGCAATTTTCGTAATGATTGGGTGAAATTGCACATCAACCCCAAAAGTCCATGTGTGTTTACCCAAAATATGGACTATATGGAATTGCCCGTGCGACACGGTGAAGGCAAGTTTTATGCAGACACGGTGATTATTCAGCAATTGATTGATAACAATCAAGTGGTCATGCAATATGCTTTGGACCGAAACAATCTGGCTAAACAAAAATTCCCGGAAAATCCTAATGGATCAGCCATCGATATTGCAGGTATTTGTGATCCAACGGGTCATGTCTTTGGATTGATGCCTCATCCAGAGGCTTTCCATCAAATGACTAATCATCCGCAATGGACGCGTTTTCAACAAAAAGATACAAGCAAGCATTTAGATATCCCTCTTGGGACACGCTTATTTGAAAACGCTGTGCAATATATCCAGGATACGATTAAATAAATGAATAGAATTATTACAGAAAGAAAAAAATCATGCATACAAAAAAACAAATCTGGTTAAACGCATCACCCTGGGATAAAGAGCTTGTCACCAACGCTCTCGAAGCAGGCGCTGATGCTATTATTGTTCCCAAAGGTACGAGCGAAAAGGTGAAAGAATTGGGAATCATTCAGACCATCTCTGAAGATGGTGATTTAAAATGGGACGAAAATGTTGTTTATGTTGAGGTTCGTTCCCAGGAAGATGAAGAAGACATCGTGGCTTTAAGTCGTACCAAAAAAGTCATTGTCAAAACCACGGACTGGACGATCATTCCTTTGGAAAATCTTGTTGCTCAGACGCAAAATATTTTTGTGGAATGTGATAACCTGGATGATGCCCGCACAGCTCTTGGGATATTGGAAAAAGGGGTTGATGGTATTATTGTTACTCAAAAAAATCCCATCGTGGCGAGAGAAATGATCAAAAGTCTTAAATCTGATTCTTTAAATATCAATCTGACATCATTTACCATTGATGCCATCCGACCATTGGGTATGGGGGATCGGGTTTGTGTGGATACCTGCACGCTTATGCATGAAGGTGAAGGCTGTCTTCTGGGAAACAGCAGTCGTGCCATGTTTTTAGTACACTCTGAAAGCATTGAAAATCCCTATGTTTCTCCTCGACCCTTTCGGGTGAATGCAGGACCGGTGCATGCCTATATTAAAGTTCCCGGTGGACGAACACGCTATTTGTCTGAGCTTAAAGCCGGTGATGAAGTCCTTGGCGTTGATTCCAAAGGTCAGGCCAAAGTGATGACCGTCGGGCGTGTAAAAATTGAACAAAGGCCCTTGCTTCTCATCGAAGGCACAGGCCCCAATGGCCCGGTAAATACCATTCTTCAAAATGCTGAAACCATTCGTCTGGTGGATCTTGAAGGCAAAGCCATATCAGTCGTAAAATTAAAACCTGGCGACACTGTTTTAGGAATGATCGAGGAGACCGGTCGTCATTTTGGACATCAAATCGAAGAAACCATTACAGAAAAATAAACAGGAGTTCTAATGAGTACCCATATAACGATAGAAATAAAAGATCATATTGCCTGGTTAACCTTTAATCGACCTGACAAAGGCAATGCCATCACCCCGGATTTCTTTGCTGAAATTACTCAAACATTCACCGATTTTGCTAAAAATCCTGAGGTTCGCGTTATTGTGATTAAAGCCAATGGCAAACATTTTACAACAGGTTTGGATTTAATGGCTGCTGCTAATATTTTTGGCAATGCTGCAAATAATAAAGAAGAATTTCGAAGACTCATTATTGACCTTCAAGAAAGTATGAATGCTGTTGAAAAATGTCACAAACCGGTTATTGCAGCAGCGCATGGCCTGTGTATTGGCGCAGGAATAGATTTATTATCTGCCTGTGATATCCGAATTGCAGAAAAAAACACCATGTTTTCTATTCGTGAAACCAAAATAGCCATTGTTGCCGATTTGGGAACACTTCAGCGTCTTCCTTATATTATTGGCTATGGATGGTTCAACGAATTGGCTTTGACTGGTCGTAACTTTTCTGCCGATGAAGCTTTGACAATGGGATTTGTCACCCATGTGTGCAATGGCGAAACCGAATTATTGGAAACAGCTAAAAATATTGCAACAGAAATTGCAGAAAACTCTCCAATGACGGTTCAAAATATCAAAGAAGTTATCCAGTACAGCCGTGATAATGGTGTTTATTCCGGTCTTGCTTATGTAGCCCAAAAAAATGCGGCCATTCTGCCATCGGCTGACTTACAAGAAGCCATGACAGCCTTTTTGGAAAAACGCAAACCAGTGTTTAAATAATTTTCTGTACAAACGAAAAGTGAGGTCAAACCTTTCATGGTCAACAAAAATTTGACCTCGCTTCATACTAAAATTGCTTGATTTCAATTTTTGATTGGAGCTCCATAAAGGAAGGATAAACACATGTCTTTTCAAGTTCATACGGACTGGTGGAAAAATATTTTTGATGAACTTTACCTTGAAACAGATGCCAGGTCCATTGGCAACTCCGAATTAACACGATTTGAAATTGATCAAATTGAGAAAGCTTTTTGCCTGGATAAAACCAGTGTAATCCTTGATCTTTGCGGTGGTCAAGGGCGACATGCTTTGGAGTTATCCCGAAGAGGTTTTCAAAAGATTACAGTGCTGGACTATTCCCCTATTCTTATTCAGAAAGGAAGTGAACAGGCTAAAAAAGAGCATTTAAATGTTCAGTTTATTCAAAGCGATGCCCGTAAGACATGTCTGCGATCGGGGTGCTTTGATATGGTCCTTATTATGGGGAGTTCTTTTGGATACTTTGAAAAAAACGCTCACAACATTCAAATCCTAAAAGAATCTTTACGTATGCTCTGCAAAGAAGGGTCGTTATTACTGGATTTACCAGACAAAGACTATGTACTCAATTCTTTTAAACCTGTTTCAAAGCATCAAGCCACCGAAGACATGTGGGTCCGCCGCGATCGTCAGTTAACAGATGATATTATCTTTTGCCAGGAACATATTTATTCAGAAAAAAAAGGCTCCCTTCGAAACAACTGCTATTGTACGCGTTTGTATAGTCCTGAACAAATTACACAGCTTCTGGATCAAGCTGGATTCTCAGAAATTTCCATTTGGGATCATTTTGTTCAGCGGGACAATGAAGGGGATTTTGGAAGCATGACCAATCGAATGTTGGTTGAAGCAAGAAAGTAAAGGAGATGAGAGTGTGGTGCAATTGATACTATATATACAATAGCTTCGACAAAAACTACATTTCTGCTATATATAGTTGATTGTGGACAATGAAATCTTAAATACAATCAATCCCTGCGACGGATGAACCGTTCGTTATGGCCCAATAGTAGCATTAGAGGAAAATAACATGAGTAAAAATAAAAATCATTTAGTCTATCAATTTAAAATTACTCTTCACGAAATAGAACCTCATATTTGGCGAAGAATACAAGTGCCAGAACACTATAATTTCTGGGATTTGCATGTAGCCATTCAAGATTCGATGGGGTGGTTGGATTATCATTTACATGCTTTTCGATTTCGCCCAAAACATAAAAGAAAATCTATTAATAAATATGTTCCTGGAGATGTTTATGATGATATTGAAGTAATTCCCGGTTGGGAAGTTCCTATTGTCGACCATTTTACAGAACCTGGTCAGATGATTGAATACGAATATGATTTTGGGGATTCTTGGCATCATGAAATTTTATTTGAGGGGATACTTATTAAAACAAAGGGTGAAAAATATCCTAAATGTTTATCTGGTGAACGTGCTTGCCCTCCTGAAGACTGCGGAAGCGTTGATGGATATTACCGAGTTGTCAAAATTTTAGAAGATCCAAACCATGATGAATATAAAGAATCTGTCGAATGGCTTAAAGGGCATGCAAAGAATTATTACCCATATAGACCTGATGAGTTTAATCCTGATAAGATTCATTTTGATAATCCAAAAAAGAGATGGAAATATGCATTTTCTCAAGATTAATACGGATATCTGATGGTTAACTTGCGAAGTGGAAACTGTACACATGGCATAACAAATGGAGTGGAGTTTGAGCCGGGCTCAGCTTATAACATATTTGTTGATGTATCTCTATGGTTTGTCAGAGTAGAGTAATCCAGTATTTTTGATCTTGAACATTTAATTTTGAGCAACAATAAACGCATCCTGAAACCCATGTCGATCCAACTGTTGTTCCACATAAACCGCTTTTTGTTGAGGCATACAGTTACCGATCATTACCCGATAAAAGGTTTTCGTTCCATCTTTTGTTTGAAGAATATGAGAATCATTATAAAGAGGTTTGAGTCTGTTACAAAGGGATTCAGCATTGAGTCGATTACCAAAGGCACCCACTTGTATTTGAAAACAGCTCCCATTGGATATTTCTGCTAATACTGTCTGGATTCGCTTTGGCGGCGGAGGAATTGAAATTGTTTTCAGGTAGACACGTGCTGTACCTTGATTGACAATGCCCAGGCGACGTGCTGCCCCATAAGACAAATCAATAATTCTTCCTCTGATAAACGGCCCCCGGTCATTAATTCGAACAACAAGAGATTTTTTGTTCTCCAGATTGTATACTCTGACGATGGTTCCTAATGGAAGTGTTTTATGTGCGGCTGACACGTCGTACATGTTATAGACTTCGCCATTTGATGTTTTTCGTCCATGAAATTGTTTCCCATACCATGAGGCAATTCCTTTTTGTTCAAAAAATTCCACATAGGTCATGGGATAATACCATTGATTACTTATTTTATAAGGTTTCCCATATAAACATCTTGGAGCAGATGTAGAAAATATTACTTTTTTAGGCAGGCAGGAAAACCATAACAATAAACACAAAATCACCATGCCGAATTGCAGGCTTCGCCGGCAAGTGTTTAATTTTTTCATGGGAAAAAAACCTTTATGATGAATTATTTTTGGTTTTTAATGCAATCTCAAGAACATGCATCATTTCTTCAATAAATAAGAATGTAATGCTTTTTTGAATTTTTCCAGGAATGTCTTCCATATCCTTATGATTATCTTTGGGCAAAATAATTGTTTTAATTCCTGCACGATGAGCCGCCAGAACTTTTTCCTTGATACCGCCAACTTCAAGAACCTGTCCCCTTAATGTGATTTCTCCGGTCATGGCAAGGTCATGGGGAACCGCTATCCCGGTAAACAGAGAAACAAGAGCGGTCAGAATGGTTACACCCGCAGATGGCCCATCTTTCGGCGTTGCACCGGCAGGAACATGGATATGAATATCATGATCTTCAAACAGAGATTCATCAATTTGAAATTTTTTTGCATTTGCCCGAACAAAGCTTAAAGCGGTGCTGGCAGACTCTTTCATGACATCACCCAGTTGACCGGTCAGGGTCAACTTGTTTTTTCCTTTCATTTTGAGGGCTTCAATAAAAAGAATATCACCTCCGGATTGTGTCCAGGCCATACCTGTGCATACGCCCGGAACAAGTTTTCGTGAGGCCAGATCAGGGGTGAACTTGGTTGGTCCTAAATAATCATAGATAGACTGAATGGTAATGTCTGATGTGCTTGCTTCTTTCATCGCTATTTTTGTCGCAACCCCCCGACAAACTGCAGCAATTTCTCTTTCAAGATTTCTTAATCCTGCTTCGTGGGTATAGTTGGAAATAATATATTTGATGGATCCGTTCGTAAATCGAATGTTTTCTGCTTTTAATCCATTGGCTTCACGTTGCCGGGGAATCAGGTAGCGTTGAGCAATTTTAATTTTTTCATCCAGCATATAGCCTGACAACCGAATAATTTCCATACGATCTTTCAACGCTGGCGGGATAGTTTCAAGAATGTTGGCGGTTGTAATAAACATCACCTTGCTTAAATCAAAGGAAACATCCAGATAATGATCGGAAAACATATTGTTTTGTTCAGGATCTAAAACTTCCAGCAATGCTGCCGAAGGATCACCGCGAAAGTCTGTCCCGATCTTATCGATTTCATCCAGCATAAAAACAGGATTATTGGTGTCCACCCGTCGAATGCCCTGAATAATTCTCCCGGGCAAAGCACCGACATAAGTCCGTCGATGCCCTCGTATTTCAGCTTCATCTCGTAGACCGCCCAAAGATATTCGATGAAATTTTCGACCCAGAGAGCGTGCAATGGATCGCCCCAGAGATGTTTTTCCTGTGCCTGGTGGTCCAACAAAACAAAGAATAGGGCCTTTTGGATCCTTTTTAAGTTGCCGAACGGCAAGGTATTCAATAATACGTTTTTTGGCCTTATCTAAGCCATAATGATCTCGGTTGAGAATTTTTTTGGCCTTTTGAATATTCAAATTGTCTTTACTGCACCTGTACCAGGGCAGACAGGTCAACCAGTCCAGGTAGGTGGCTGATACAGTATATTCTGATGATGATGTATGCATACGTTCGAGTCTTGATAATTCGCGTTCTGCTTCCTTTTTGGCTTCGTCTGGTAATTTGTTATTCTTGATTTTCGCTCGATACTCGGTAATTTCAATATTTTCAATTTCTTTTTCGCCCAACTCTTCTTTAATGGTTTT
The DNA here is from genome assembly GCA_002753725.1 of Deltaproteobacteria bacterium. Lineage (GTDB taxonomy): Bacteria > Desulfobacterota > Desulfobacteria > Desulfobacterales > Magnetomoraceae > Magnetomorum. Next base: position 12,603 of record PEAL01000057.1, on the reverse strand, counting down.
CAATTGTTGTCTGAGATAGTAATCACGTTGACTTTTATCGATATCTATTTTGACCTGGCGCTGAATTTTATTGCCCAGTGTAACAATCTCCAGTTGTTCATTAATGATGCGCATGGATTCTTTTAAACGATCTCGAACATTAAAAATTTCAAGAATTTTTTGTTTTTCTGCAACCGGGCAACTGAGTGTCGATATGGTCATATCCACCAATGTCCCTGGCTCGGATATGGATTGAGCCATTGTTGCAAATTCTTTGGGTAATACCGGTGATATTTCAACAATATTACTAAAAACAGCAACCAGACTGCTCATCATGGCTTTTATTTCAAGGTCTGTACTCTGATCATCGTCGATATTCGAAACTTCTGCCTTCATGTAAGGCGTGAGCTGGGTATATTTGGCAATTTTAAACCGTCGAAGTCCCTGAACAAGCATTTGAACAGTGCCATCTTCTGTTTTGGCCATTTTAAGTACAACAGCACTGGTACCGACCTCGTAAATATCCCCATCCTTGTACTCATCCTGCATTTCATTCTTTTTAGCCACAACGAACCCTATGACACGATCATTGGCCATTGCATCATCAACCAGTTTTATTGAATCTTTCTGCATGACAATCAGAGGAAGAACCATTTTGGGAAAAAGGGCAACATCAAATAAAGGCAAGATACGTTGAAAATTAGGGACGTCTATTGCAATGGCTTCGGCTGGGGGAAAGTTCTTCATGAAGCTTCTCCTGTTGAAGAGGGGGTGCTTCTGTTATTGTTTCTGTTTTTTTTCTTGTTTTTTTTTCTTGTTTTGGGGACGACTTATCTGCCATTGATGATTACACTCCTCATTGGTGAATTTAAAAATATCTTGGTTATATGCCATAATATTGAAATTTATTCAACTGATTAAACAAATTTCAGTTGCTATTTTTCGAGCATTCCTTAGATAGCATGGACGCTTTAATAAGGTGGTCAATCTTATTCCAAATGAAACAAGCATTTCAATTGACAAGTCTTCTGTTGTCATATACTAAATTTTATATTTTAACAGTATCATAAATCATATAAGAAGGAGGAACCAACCGATGAACAAATGTTGTTATTCATGTGGCATTCCAATCAACATGTCTGAATTCAAAGGCCCATCAAACAATTATTGTAAGCATTGCACAGATAAAGATGGAGTCCTTCGACCCAGAAACGACATAAAAAAAGGTATTGCGTTGTGGTTGCAAGGCTGGCAAGAAGGCCTGACACAGGAAGATTCACTCATACGTGCTGAACATTATATGCATGCAATGCCTGCCTGGGCTTAAGGATCACAATCAAAAGAAAACTGCAACAACAATGTATATAGTGTCGTTGCAGGTTCATAATGAGTACTGTTTTTTTATTTTAATGTTTGCTAAGGGATATAGGTTGCACAGGCGTTATCCGATTCCCATGCACTGACACGGCTGATTGAAATTCCAGGAACCGTAATACGCTCATTCAGTTCCTCTGCAATATAGCGGGCAATGATTTCTGATGATGGGCTCTGGTTTTTACAAAAAGGTAATTCGTTTAAAAACTGATGATCCAATGTGTTCAGAATTTGATCCACATGCTTTTTCAAGACACCAAAATCCATCATCATGCCAGATTGATCCAAGGTTTCTCCTTTAACATAGACCTCAATTTTCCAGTTATGACCGTGAAGATTTTCACATTTGGTTCGACTTAAGGGAAGCTGATGCGCTGCTGCAAACGTTCGAATAATTTTAAGTTCGTACATTTTCTACAGGCCCCCACCTTTTAATATTTTTTTCAGTCGGGTTGTAATTTTACCGCTTTCCAATTTTGCATATTCCCGCAGGAGTTCTTCTTGCTTACTGTTGACACTGGTGGGAATTTTGACTTGAATATTCACAATCATATCTCCCCGGTTATATCCTTGCAAAGAGGGAATACCTTCATTCTTTAAGCGAAAGATTGCGCCAGGTTGTGTGCCTTTTGGAATTTTAAGTGTTTTTTTATCTTTTAATGTAGGGACCTCTATTTCATCGCCCAATATGGCTTGAACAAATGAAATAGGAACTTCACAAATGATATCTGTATTTTTGCGGGTAAAAATTTCATGCGGATTGACATGGATAAAAATATATAAATCACCATTTGGACCACCTTTTAAACCGCCTTCACCTTCATTCGTCAATCTTAAACGGGAACCATTGTCCACGCCTCCCGGAATTTTGACGGATACTTTTTTTCTGGCACGAACCTGACCAGCTCCTCGGCATTCTGAACACGGATGGGAAATGGTTTTGCCTTCACCCCGACAATGGGGGCAGGTGGTGCGCACAGTGAAAAAACCCTGGTTTCTGGAAATTTGTCCAGTTCCATTGCAGGCATGGCAGGTTTGTGGGCTGGTCCCCGGTTCACTCCCTGAACCCTGGCAATAACTGCACGATTCCATCTTGGCAATTTCGATTTCTTTGCTGGTTCCAAAGGCAGCTTCCATAAAACTCAGATTTAAATCATACCGCAAATCTGAACCCCGTTGACCACCACCTCTCGATCGTCTGCCAAAACCAAAAAAATCTTCAAAAATGTCACCAAAGCTTGAAAAAATATCATCAAATCCGCTGAACCCAGAAAATCCAGAACCTTCTAAGCCCTCATGACCATATTGATCATATATTTGTCGTTTTTTTGGATCACGCAGAACCTCATAGGCTTCAGAAGCTTCTTTAAATTTATCTTCAGCTTCTTTATTGTTAGGATTCCGATCAGGATGATATTTGAGTGCCAACTTTCGATATTTAGCTTTAATATCAGTGTCGCTGGCATTCCTGTCGACGCCTAAAATTTCATAATAATCTCTTTTTGTCCCCATAATGTTTACCCAAACTATCTTGCAAGACGCTTACGCATGTGTTAGAGCCTAAACGCAAAACATTCAGTATGTATTGGCTTAGGCATGCGGTTAATGTTAATTTTATTATTTATTTGATTCGCATGTTTATCAACGTTATTTCTATTGTAATGCACGATTTGAGGTTGTCAATGGACAAACACGAACTCCCTTATATTCAAGATATGTTTGAATCAATTGCCTTTCGCTATGATTTGTTGAATCGTACGTTAAGTTTAAGGCAGGATATTACCTGGCGAAACAAACTGGTTCAAACGCTGAACATATCCCAACATGCAAAAATTTTAGATGTGGCATCTGGCACCGGTGATGTGGCGATGTCGATCCGCAACCAGTTTGCATTAACAACGATCCATTGCATTGATTTTTCTTTCAATATGCTCAGTCTGGCTCAAAAAAAAATCAAATCACCATCGAATGATTTACACATTTATACAAGTTGTGCGGATGCGTTTGATTTGCCTTATCCAAAAATGTATTTTGATGCTGTGACTATGGCATTTGGCATACGCAATGTTGTCAAAAAAGAACGTTTGCTTCACTCCCTGTTTCATCATGTCAAACCCGGTGGACAAATCCTTATTTTAGAATTGACATTGCCTGAAATGATCGTTTTGAAAAAAATGTATTTGTTGTATTTTAAAAAACTTTTACCCGCCATCGGTCAATTGGTTTCAAAAAGCAATTTTGCCTACACTTATCTACCGGAATCTGTCATATCGTTTCCCTCATCTCCAGCGTTTTCCCAAATGATGCGCCGGTCTGGTTTTGAAAACGTTCAATGGCTGCCAATGACTGCGGGCATTTGTACATTGTTTGTTGGCCAACGACCATTATGCTTGTGAAAAACAGAAAAACAATTTTATTGACGGGTTTAAGTCTTTTACTTGCCGGTATGATATATGGTCTGTATATGCAAGTTTATGCAACGTCAACATTTTCAGCCCGATGCATCAAAGTTATTGATGGCAATCGAATCATTGTCTGGCTTGATGGGCGATGGTTCAACAATCGTTTGAAAATAAAACTTTATGGTATTCAATGTCCTGACAGAGAAACATCCGTTGGACAAAAAGCGCGTTCTTTTGTCATTTCTCAAATATCCGGTAACAGGGTTGATATCACTGTGGTTCAAAAATGTTTCTGGGGATGGTCAAGTGCCATTATTCATTACAATGGAATGTGTTTGAATGACATGCTGGTTAAGAATGATCTGGCCTGTTTTGACCATTAAATATGTTATCATGATGGAATTTTGTTTTGCTGAAAAAATTTTCAATTAAAATCAAGACCGCTTTTTCTTTGGGTATCAGTAATATAGTAAACGTTCTTATCTATCGATTGCAATCCAGAACAGGTTACTTTCAAAAACGTTTGCCGATAAAGCCATTAGACTGCGGCCCTTTGTTTTATGCATCAGAAGAAATGTCGCCATCTGTTATTTTAACGGATTCTCACCATAAACTTTTACAAGAAGCCAATTTTCTTTATAAAGGAGAATTGACTTTTTTTTCACATGCAAGGATGAAAACCGGTTCCCCACCAAACTGGTTTTTGAACCCATTTTCCAATAATGTTCACAAAAATCCATCAACTTATTGGGCATCATCCGAGGCTATGGACAATTCTTTGGGAGATATTAAAATCATTTGGGAAATGTCCAGAATGGATTGGGCCCTGACCTTCTCCAAAATATATTCTATTGTTCGAAAAACCAATGATCTTAACCTGCTGAACCAATGGCTCAATGACTGGATTGAAAAAAATCCACCCCAGGCTGGTCCAAACTGGATATGCGGTCAGGAAACCGCCATTCGATTAATTCATATCATTCTTTGCGCACATATTTTGTCTCAAACAAAACCATTACCTGCTTTGGTGGAATTTATACAGGCGCATTGCAAGCGTATTGCATTGACCTGTCACTATGCTAAGGCACAAGATAACAACCATATCATCAGTGAAGCCGCCGGTCTGTTTATTGGTGGCCTCTGGTTGACGCATTTTTCCAGTGATCCCCCAAAAAGACAGATGGGAAACCAATGGCGGAAAAAGGGACGCTACTTCCTTGAAAAAGCCGTTCAAAAACTAATTGCGCCTGATGGCAGTTTCGCACAGTACTCGTTGAATTATCATCGGGTGTTGATTGCAACATTGAATATGGCAGAATATTTCAGAAAAGCCTTCAAACACCCTCAATTCTCAAAGCATTTTTATCAACAATCATCATCTGCAATTCTGTGGCTGTTTCAGATGGTTGATCCTGATTCCGGTCAAGGACCAAATTTAGGGGCCAATGATGGCGCACACGTATATAAACTCTCTGAAACCTCATATTCAGATTATCGGTCGGATATTCAAATGGGGGCGTGTTTATTTTTAGGAAAACGTCTGTATAACGATGGCCCCTGGGATGAGTCTTTTGAATGGCTTGGAATGAATCCAGCAACATATCCATATGATCCTGTCACACGGTCATCGCAGGTCATGTCAGAGGGGGGGTATGTGACTTTTTCATATGACACAAGAAAAAAATCACGATCCTGGGCAATGATTCGTTGTCCCAAAAATCAATTTCGTCCGCATCATGCAGATGCCCTGCATTTTGATTTTTGGTTAGATGGTATCAATGTATTATGTGACAGCGGGTCATACAGTTATGGACAAAATGAGCCCCTGAGAACCTATTTTATTTCATCATCTGCGCACAATACTGTTAGCTTTGACACCCATGACCAAATGCCAGTGATCAGTCGATTTTTATTTGGTCAATGGATACAGACAACTGAAGTTCAGCCTTTTTCTGAAAACGCTGATGGAAACATGTCCTGGTGTGGTGCTTATCAGGATTATTTCGGATGCAGACATCAGCGTCAAATATCCACAGATGGTTTAAAATGGTGTATTATTGATCATGTGTCTGGATATAGAAAACAAGCGATTGTTCGTTGGCGGTTGCAAAATGGTTGCTGGATTTTGAAAGAGAATTGTCTCGAAGGCGACCACATCACAATAAAAATATCCACAAATGTGTCGTCAGAAATTCGCTTGACCCAGGGATTGGAATCTGTGTTCTATATGAAAAAAAGGACAATCCCTGTGTTGGAAATTTGTGTAACAGAGGGACCGGCGTGTATACATCAAGAAATAATCAGGGTTAACTTTCCCTCTATTTTTCGCTTATGAGGCACAGGCTATAAAAGTATTAAAACGCTTTACCGAAAGAGAACGTGATGCATTATTGATGTACCAGCATCGGTTTCATCAAATGGCCAAAGAACCATATCTTGAAACGAATGTATATGATAAAGACAATATATAATATAATTAGGATATAAAAATGTTAAAAAAAGCAACACTTTTTTTCCCGAATGTCAGGTTGAAACCATCTCAAATTCATCAATTTCGTGGATATATTGGAAGGTTGTTTCAGGAATATGACATTATACACAATCATGATTTTGAAACAGGGCGAACGATTTACAGATATCCACTTGTTCAATTTAAATTAATTGATAACATACCGGTAATTTTAGCGATCACTGATAATGCCGTGCGTATTTTTTCAGAAATCATGTTGAAAATGGATGAAATTGTCATTCAAAATGCAGTTATACCGGTATATGAAAAAAATTTGCAGATTGAAAATATTTCCTTTGGCTATACAACAGAAAATATCGTGTATACTTTTGTGTCTCCATGGCTTGGGCTTAATCAAAAAAATTATAGCTCTTATTTAAAATCTGGTAATCCAGCCAAACAATCAGACATGCTAAAAAGAATTGTTACCGGAAATCTTCTATCCATGTCCAAATATCTGGACTATCATCTGGAAATAGATCAGAGAATTCAAACAAAAGTTGACTTGCATGAAACCAGCGTAAATCTTAAAGGAAAAACAATGATTGGATTTAATGGATTCTTTCAAACAAACTTTATGATCCCCGATAATCTGGGAATCGGAAAATCAGTATCTCGTGGATATGGTACTGTCAGGAGGTTGATATGATTCGCAATTTCAAAATATTAGGTGAAAGCGTTCTGAAAAATGATGCATATAACAGCATGTCTGAACTTGAAAAAATAAAATCATATTTATTTTATCAATCAATTGTTCCAAATCAAAAAGATCCGGCGGAGTTTGCCATTGCCATTAATTTTGATACTAAAAAAAAGCAGTTTAGATTTGAGTTAGATAAAGAAATAAGACGTGATAACAGGTTATATTTTTTTGCTTTCTCAGTTGGTGCTCCTAGAGATAAAAAAAAATTTCTTGCTACAAATGCAATGGAGCCGCTTTATTCTATCGTTTTTTCGGACGCAATTGATTATTTGAAAAAAATAAGATCTGATAAAAAATCAAAAAAACGAATCGATAAAATCATCGATCCTGTTTATGATGCCTTATTAGAAACAATGCAACAAACCTATTATATTGAACAGGAAAAAGGGTTTATTTTAAATAAGGAATTAATGGCACCAGATCAAAAAGAAGAATTTAATCAAATTGAACAAGAACTGCTTGAAAAACAAAAAAATTCAACTCCCATCCCAATTATAGAAGTTTATAAAAAATTCATCGAAAAAAAATTCCCACAAATCACCATAGCAATGATCAAAATTGATGGTAAACATATTCTGGACTTTGATCAATATCGTGATGCTTACATTCAACTTGTTTATTATGATTTATTTGAGCGTTTTTTTATAAAAGATGTTATTATTAAAAACCATTCCTGCCATCTATGTAATTCCAAAACAGAATGCACAGGAAAAATTTCCTTTCCCATGAATTTTTTTGGCACAACCAATTCCCTATTTTTTGGAGACTTAGACAACAAAAAAAAACTATTGGATTCTTTTTCAATTTGCAGAGATTGTCTTCAAGAAGTAAAGACAGGAATGAAATATATTGCCAATTCCCTTAATGAATATTTACTTGGAATCCCCTGTTATCTTATACCTGAATTTGATGAGGCAGAATCTGACTTTGAAAAAAAATACAGCCTTATATTCAAATTACTTAAAACTGACAAAAAGGGATATCAGCATGAGATTGATGAAATTAATCTTTTGATCAAAAAGTCAGATAAAAAATCATTTGCATTCTGTTTGCTATTTTATGACAGCCCTCCTGGAAAACAAGATTTTACAGTACTTAAGCTCATATCTCATCTTGAATATCGCCAGTTAAAGGAGTCCCTTAAATTTTTTGACCATTACAACAGCCTGTACAGCTTGTATCAATTTGATAATAATATACATGTCACTATAAACACCATTAGAAATCTTCTTTTTCAATCACAAAAAAAATCAGATGCCAAAACATATCGCAAAGATCTGTTAGATTTATTTTCAGATTTTGTTTATGGCAAAAGTATTTCTTATCATATGTGTATCAAGCGGTTTATAAATAAATTTAAGCATACTTTTTTAGATTCAAAAAGAAATGTCAATAAACTATCGGCATTTCAACTGATAATCATTTTATCGGTTTTTAACAGCATCAAACCATTAACAGGAGTCAAAAAAATGTCTATGACCAATGGGAATGTTTTAACAACAGTATATGATGAAAGATTCATAAAATTCTTTGAAACACACAAAGAAATATATGAAAATGAATTTCATCGTCAGGGACTATTTTTGCTGGGAACATTGATTAACACTATAATCAGCGAACAATTGAAGAAAAGAATTAAAAATGAAGATTCAAATACTTCAGCCAAAGGTTTATCCTCAACATTTATGAAAAAACTGAACTTTAATGGCATTTCACCACGCCGGGTTCAACGCCTTGTGGCAGAGGTAAAAAATTATTCGCAGATATATAATATTTATGAACCCAAAGGAATATGGGGCAATATTATGGATCGATTGCAAGGAATTGAACAGTCCAGTTTAAATGGTGAAGAAATCGTTTTTTACATTTTGACTGGTATTTCATTTTCCAATTATCTTGCAATGACGCATGCAACTAAAAAACAAGGAGAAAAAATAGATGGCAACAATTAAAAACAATAATGAAATACTTTTTATTTATGATGCAAAATTGTCCAATCCCAATGGAGATATGGACAATGAAAACAAACCTCGTATGGACTACGATACCCACACAAATCTTGTCAGTGATGTTCGCTTGAAAAGATATTTAAGAGACTACTTTGAGCAACAACTAAAACTGGATATTTTTATTACAGATAAAGCAAAAGATGCCAAAGATCGTGACAAGCAATTAAAAAAAGAAAAAAAATCCCATGCAGATCTGATTGATTCCAGAATGTTTGGTGCTGTTTTTGCCGCAACAGGCGGAAATGATCATATCTTTGGTCCAATCCAATTTAATTGGGGCTATTCACTGAATCCTGTAGAAATCAACGAAAGTAACACGATCACCTGTAAATTCAGCAGTGGCGGGGGCGTTGGAAAAGATTATCGTGTTAAATATTCGCTCATTGCTTTTAGTGGAAGTATTAATGCGACTGTTGCACAGATGAATGACAAACAAATCGAAGGTGTTGGGCTTACTGAAGACGATATCAAAATTTTGGATGAGGCAATGGTTCAAGCCATTTTATCATGTCGAAGCCGATCAAAAATAGGACAAACCCCCAGATTTTATTTACGCGTTGAATTAAATGACAATAAAACATTTTTAAACGATATGCGAGAAAGAATTCAATTTATACCATCTGATGGCATTGATCCCTTCAAAATTCAGCAAATTGACCAGTTTGAAATTGATGTTACGGACCTGGTTGATTATTTGGAACAGTTTGAGGCGCGTATTAAACAAATTCATATCTGGCAGGATCAAATGATACAGATTAAAGGTATCAACACAATGAAAGAAAAGTATAACAATAAAATAGCGATCATTGATCCATTAAAAAAATGAAGAGGTTATCATGCCTGTCAGTATATTAAAAATACTCTCATTCAGGGTTAGCGGTCGTTTTGCGCATTTTCGGAAATTTTATACAAATTCATCCTCTCTTTCATATTTTATCCCACCACGCACGGCAATCATAGGCATGTTGGGGTCTATTCTTCAATATGAACGTGACAGCTATTATGACATTTTTAATCCGGATGATTTTCGAATATCAGTATCTGTAACACCTGGGACATCCATAAAAAAACAGATGCAGTGCATGAATTATCTGCATGAAAAATACTACGATTTGCTCGTAAAAGGAAAAGGAAAAAAACAACATAGCCAATGCCGACTGGAACTTCTCATGGCAGATGATTTCAAGCCTGTTGATTATACCCTTTACATCGGTGTAACCAACGACAAATCCATGAAAATCTTATCTATGATTGAAAAAAAATTAATCAATCATGATCATGGTTTTGGGGTGTTTCTTGGACAACGACAATTCAGGGCGGATATTCATCATTTGAAAACATTTGAAAATATATCCTGCATTGAAATATCACAGCATGTGGATAGTATTTGTATTAAAGACTTTGCGCAACCCGATCTAAATTCGAACCTGGATAGGCATCTTATTGTGGACAGGATGCCTATCCATTTGGGAAAAAAAATAATCAATCAAATCGTTGGTCGGGAGTTAGATTCGATCAAAAATGTGATGTATGAAAAAAATGGTCAGCGAATATTTGGAATATTCAAAGATTGCTACCCGTTAGACGATAAGCGTATTGCTTTTTTTGAAACGTAAGATATTTTATTTTATATTTTGACATGGAGGTAATCGCATTGATCATATCTCATCCGGCAACACAAAATGATCCAGCCAAACCGCTTAAAACGCATCTTTATAATGTTGCAAAAAGAAGTCGTGACCTAATTGTTGGCATGCAGCTAAATCTGTCCATTATTACCAAAACAGATTTGGCTGACCTGTCATATATGATTGGTCTTTTTCATGATTTTGGCAAAGCAACAACTTTTTTTCAAAATTATATTAATCAGTTGGGTCGTAAGTCTCCTTTAACCTATCACAGTTTTATTTCCGCATTTGTTTGTTTTCATATTATAGAAAACCTGTATCCAAATCAAATAAGATCAATAATTGCCTATCTTGTGATAAAAAAACATCATGCTAATCTTGAAACAATTGGTATTGAATCGATTGCTGCCATCAAAAATATACCTGTTCAATTAACTGATATTATTAAAAATGCATCGGAAGAAATTCATACTATTTATTCCAATTTAATACCTGACATGGCAGAGACTCTTTCATCTATTGATTTGGAAGACATTGCTGAGACAATTGAAGACATGCCAGATTATTTAGGCGAACAGATGAATGTTTTGGATTCAGATCAAACAATTGAATTATTCTTTATTGTGAATTTACTTTTTTCTGTACTTATCGACACAGATAAAAAAGACGCTGCCCGGCTTGAAAACCAATATTTTCAGGATAATTTAAAAGAGCCGCTAAATGATGTATTTGCATATTTATATGATTGTCAGGCAAAAGATTTGAAAAAATTTTCACCAGAAGTACCAATCAACGCACTGCGAAATAAATTTTTAAATGACATTATTCATAATGATCAAATAAAAGCAGAAAATCATTTTTATACAATCACAGCTCCCACAGGTATTGGTAAAACGTTTGGATGTTTGGCATTTGCCAATCAGCTTATTCAAAAATTGCCTGAAGGCAAAGCCAGAATTATTTATTGTTTGCCATATACTTCGATTATTGATCAAAATCATGCTGAATTTGAACGTATCATACGATTTGTTCATAAAGAAGCGTATGATGATAAACCAGAACGTTATCTTTTAAAGCATCATCATTTATCTCATAAGATCATTCGGAATCGAGTGAGTACAGAAATCAATGAAATATCATCCTACAAAGATTATTTGGATGATTGTTTGTTTGTAGAATCCTGGGAATCTGCTTTTATTGTCACTACCTTTGTGCAATTTTTTGAAACAATCATTGGTCATAGAAATCGTTTACTTAAAAAATTACATAACATTGTCAATTCTGTTGTTATATTGGATGAAGTCCAAAATATTGACCCTGAATATTATCAACTTCTGAGACATACCCTTGATGTTTTTGGAAAACGATTTAATACATATTTTTTATTGATTACAGCAACGCAACCTGAAATTTTGGATATTAAAAAAAGTGGATGTATCGAACTTATTGATAGCAAGCAATATATGAAGCATTCACTTTTTAATCGTGTTGACCTTAAAATAATCAAAAAAGGACAATCTATTGATACATTCATCCAGGATTTTTGTCATTCTTTTTCCGATCAAAACACTTTGATAGTGCTTAATACAAAAAAATCAGCCATAAAAGTATTTCAAGAATTGAAAGCAAAAATAAAATCTTACAAATTTGTCTGCCTTACAACACTGCTTACTCCTGGTGATCGAAAAAGAAAAATCTCTCAGATAAAGCAGGCTATTCAGAACAATGAACATATTATTGTTGTATCCACGCAATTGATTGAAGCTGGTGTTGATTTGAGTTTTAAAACAGTTTACCGGGATTTTGGACCTGTTGATTCAATTATTCAGGTAGCTGGTCGTTGTAATAGAAATGGTGAATATGGAATCAATGGAGGTAAAATGATTGTTGTTCGATTATACAATGATAAAAATGTTTATTATCATTCACAAGTTTATCCTTCAATCCTCTCTCAATATGTTGAAAAGACATTAATTGATGATAGTTATAAAAAAAAAAA
>PEAL01000408.1 GCA_002753725.1 Deltaproteobacteria bacterium | reverse complement strand
TCGTGCCACAACATCTCAAAAATGCGTACGGGCTGGCGGCAAACACAATGATCTTGAAAATGTAGGATATACTGCCCGTCACCATACCTTTTTTGAAATGTTGGGGAATTTTTCCTTTGGCGATTATTTCAAAGAAAAAGCCATTGAATATGCCTGGGACTTGTTGACCAATGGATATGGTTTGCCATCGGATAAACTCTGGATTTCTGTTTATCTGGATGATGATGATGCCTATAATATCTGGCATAAATCCATTGGTGTTCCTGAAAAACGTATTATACGTCTGGGAGAAAAAGATAATTTCTGGTCAATGGGAGATACCGGGCCTTGCGGGCCATGCTCGGAAATTCTGATTGACCGCGGTGAATCCTATGCCTGTGACCGACCGGATTGTCAGGCAGGATGTGATTGTGATCGTTATCTGGAAATCTGGAATTTAGTGTTTATGCAATACAATCGAGATGCATCCGGTATCATGACACCACTCCCTAAACCCAGTATCGATACCGGCATGGGCCTGGAACGTATCGCAGCTGTTGTCCAAAACAAACCCACAAATTATGAGACCGATCTTTTCACCCCTATTTTTAATGTCATACAAGATCTTTCCCAAAAATCATTTGGCGCATCTTCGGATGTCGATATTCCCATGAAAGTTATTGCGGATCATAGTCGTGCTGCTGCTTTTTTAATCAATGATGGTATCTTACCATCCAATGAAGGCCGAGGATATGTCCTTCGACGGATTCTGCGACGAGCCATTCGATATGGCCGGCAGATTGGTCTTGCAAAGCCTTTCTTACATCAAACGGTGGAATCTGTTTTTCATGTGATGAAATCTGCATATCCAGATCTGATGGACAATAAATCTTTTATCCAGAATGTCATTATTAACGAAGAACAACGATTTTCCGAAACACTGGATAACGGCTTAAAAATGCTCCAAGATGCACTGGAAAACTTGAGCGTTAATAACCAGACAACCTTATCCGGTGATATCATTTTCAAACTGTATGATACGTATGGATTTCCAGTGGATATTGTACAGGATATTCTCAGAGAGCAACCCATTGAACTGGACATGGATGGTTTTCATTCAGCAATGAATCATCAGCGTGAACAATCACGTTCTGTGACAAGTTTTTCATCCATTGGAGATGCCTATAAAAAATTGTCAGCACAGGGCATTCAAAGTGTTTTTGTTGGCTATGATACGGTTCAAACACCGTCGGATATACTGTTACTTGTCAAAGATGGAAAAGAAATTGAGACCGCTAAGAAAGATGATATTGTTGAAATTATTACAAAAAAAACACCCTTTTATGGAGAGTCGGGCGGTCAAATGGGCGATACGGGTGAAATGCTTGGACCGGAAGGCCGAATCCGTGTAGATAACACGATCAAGGATCCAACAGGCTTGTTGATTCATTATGCCTGTGTTATTGAAGGTTCCATACAAAAAAATCAAATGGTTACACTTAAAGTTGATTCAGATAAAAGGCATCGAACAGCATTGAATCATACGGCGACACATATTCTTCATGCAGTGCTTCGAAATGTTTTGGGTGATCATGTCAAGCAGGCAGGTTCAATGGTTTCTCCAGACCGGTTACGATTTGATTTCTCCCATTTTTCCCGTGTAACGGCAGAAGAATTAAAAACAATCGAACAACAGGTCAACTTTTGGATTCGAAAAAATAGTGGATTAACGATTCAAGAAATGGATATGGAAACCGCTGTTCGTACCGGAGCAACGGCACTGTTTGAAGAAAAATATGGTGATCGGGTTCGGGTCATATCCATCGATACATTTAGCAAAGAGCTGTGCGGTGGAACACACACCGATCACACAGGCAACATTGGTGTGTTCACTATTGTCAGCGAAAGCAGTGTTGCAGCAGGTGTCAGGAGAATAGAAGCCTTAACGGGTGAATCTGCACTCAATTATTTTCAACAAACGACCCGTCAGGTATCAGAACTTTCAGGATTGCTAAAGGAAAAGCCTGATGGATTAATCTCTAAAATTGAACAGATGATGGAACGTCAAAAATCAACAGACAAGGATATTGCCACATTAAAGGCACAGATCGCGGCCATCAATGCTGAAAAAGAGGTCGATGATATTAAAGAAATCAATGGTGTCTCTGTTCTGGTAAAAAAAGTTGAGATTGATTCTCCAGCAGGCTTACGAGATATTATGGATCGGTTCAAACAAAAGATGACGTCCGGCGTTATTATTCTTGGTGCGGCAGTAAATAATAAAGCCCTTGTCACTGTTGGCGTAACCGCAGATCTGATCAAAAAGCATCATGCTGGAAATATCGTCAAACAGATAGCCGAAAAAGTTGGCGGCGGTGGTGGCGGACGACCGGATATGGCACAGGCTGGCGGGCCTGATGTTGATCAACTGGATGACGCGTTGGCTTTTGCGTATAGTTTGTTTTGAAATATTACAGCCCTCTTTATAAATGAAATTGAGAAATACCTGATGAAAAAAGATTTTTTCCATGCATCTGAAAAAGCTGACATTATCAAACAGCATTATATGGCAGGCAAGCCCATTTCAGACATTTGCGCTGAATATGGCATTCATGTGGAAACGTTCAAGAAATGGGAAAAAAAACTGTTTGATAATGGAGAATGGATTTTCAAGAACGTACCCAAAAATGGAACAGAATATTTTCACAACTACGATTTTGTTGTAAATTGGCTGTCAGATACTTTTCGGGGAGAAACGCTTGATTTTTTAGGCATAAAATCTGCTCCAATTCGAAGGGTGAGTACTTTCAAACATGTTGATATTTCTGTTGCAACAGGCACGCTGGATATCATTTTAGAAGACATGGAGGGGCAATGTTATCATATTGAAGAACAGCGTAACATGAGTGAAAGAGATATGTACCGATTTGCCAGTCAACATTTTCCAGCAGCAAAAGAATGTCATGACAACATGATGGATATTATATTAATTTCAGGAAAATCTTATGCCGGCAAGAAAGAAATACAAACCAGAAGTGGAAAATATTTACCGGTGTTTGTTGATCTGACAGATCGGGATGCTGTTAAACGGTTAAATGATATTGAATCAGCGATGAACAAAGGAGATATGTCTGGCTTACTTGAACTGGTCTTCGTTCCCTTGTATGGTAAAGAGCAAGATCAGGATAGAAACAACCTGGCCCTTAAAGTTATTGAATTAGAATTAAACTTATGTAAACAGAAAAAAATCTCTGAATTGATTTTAGCAGCAACTCTCATTTTATGTAATAAAATATTGGATCAATCAACCATCGAAAAAATATGGGAGGATATAAAAATGATTGACATTTTAAAATATGCTCATGATAAAGGCAGGGAAGCAGGAAGGGCGGCAGCACATGATATGCTATTTGATATTTTATACTCGAGTTTTGGTATTATACCAGAAAAAATAGCGGATATGATTAAATCTATCTCTCATTTTGAAACACTCAAAGGCCTACACAGGCAAGCAATTACATGCCGTGATATCAATCAGTTTGAAAAAACAGTCATGCAGGTCGTAAAACAAGACCAGGCCGTATTTGCATAACAGAAATAAAGAGACACTGTGAAAAAAGATTTTTTCCATGCATCTGAAAAAGCTGACATTATCAAACAGCATTATATGGCAGGCAAGCCCATTTCAGACATTTGCGCTGAATATGGCATTCATGTGGAAACGTTCAAGAAATGGGAAAAAAAACTGTTTGATAATGGAGAATGGATTTTCAAGAACGTACCCAAAAATGGAACAGAATATTTTCACAACTACGATTTTGTTGTAAATTGGCTGTCAGATACTTTTCGGGGAGAAACGCTTGATTTTTTAGGCATAAAATCTGCTCCAATTCGAAGGGTGAGTACTTTCAAACATGTTGATATTTCTGTTGCAACAGGCACGCTGGATATCATTTTAGAAGACATGGAGGGGCAATGTTATCATATTGAAGAACAGCGTAACATGAGTGAAAGAGATATGTACCGATTTGCCAGTCAACATTTTCCAGCAGCAAAAGAATGTCATGACAACATGATGGATATTATATTAATTTCAGGAAAATCTTATGCCGGCAAGAAAGAAATACAAACCAGAAGTGGAAAATATTTACCGGTGTTTGTTGATCTGACAGATCGGGATGCTGTTAAACGGTTAAATGATATTGAATCAGCGATGAACAAAGGAGATATGTCTGGCTTACTTGAACTGGTCTTCGTTCCCTTGTATGGTAAAGAGCAAGATCAGGATAGAAACAACCTGGCCCTTAAAGTTATTGAATTAGAATTAAACTTATGTAAACAGAAAAAAATCTCTGAATTGATTTTAGCGGCAACTCTCATTTTATGTAATAAAATATTGGATCAATCAACCATCGAAAAAATATGGGAGGATATAAAAATGATTGATATTTTAAAATATGCTCATGATAAAGGCAAGGAAGCAGGCAGGGAAGCAGGCAAGGCAGAAGGCAAAAAAGAAGGCAAGGAAGAAGGCAAGAAAGAAGGCAAGAAAGAAGGCAGAAATATCGGTTTGATGGAAGCAGCGCGTGATATGTTGTTTGATATTTTATACTCGAGTTTTGGTATTATACCAGAAAAAATAGCGGATATGATTAAATCTATCTCTCATTTTGAAACACTCAAAGGCTTACACAGGCAAGCAATTACATGCCGTGATATCAATCAGTTTGAAAAAACAGTCATGCAGGTCGCAAAACAAGATCAGGCCGTATTTGCATAACAGAAATAAAGAGACACTGTGAAAAAAGATTTTTTCCATGCATCTGAAAAAGCTGACATTATCAAACAGCATTATATGGCAGGCAAGCCCATT
>PEAL01000407.1 GCA_002753725.1 Deltaproteobacteria bacterium | reverse complement strand
ATAAAATATAGCCCTGAAAGGGCGTTACATAATATTATGATTAAGTTGTAATATGTGCCGCCCTTTCAGGGCTAAAACACCTCTATGCCATTACCCAGGGCGTTGCCCTGGGCTGGTATTTAACGCCCTTTCAGGGCTAAGAAAAAAGTGCAACTTTTTTGTGTTGCACCCATCTATATGGAATTTTTAGAACAAATTTAATTGCATCAATCAATTTACATAGGCAGCATTCAGAACACTATTTAGCGTTTATAGTAATTGTTTTTAGTTCTACTATAGCAGCTCTTTCAAACTTTGAAACAATAGGAAATTTTCTTGCTATAGGCCCGACTGTAAATTTTTTCCTATGTATATTGGCAACCCAGATGTGTAATCGTTTCTACGAATCTTTTCTTGAAGAAATAAGTATAGCTGCTAAAATAGAAGACCAAATTGAATTATTCAAAAGAACGTACATAAATAAAGATAATGAATCAAATTATTCTTTTGCAAATGATAAAAGCATTTTACCTACGAGATGGTTAGAAGATAGAAATAAATACAAAAGTTCTGAAACTTTCGTAAATGATTTTAAAAATAGGGGGTCAAATGGTATAATATGCAAGATATTTAAAGTATTGGGTATTGCAAATCTTTTTTTTGCAACATACATATTGTTTTTTCTAAAGTAGTGTTATTAAGAATTGGATATTATTTTATGATGGAAAAAATGTTTCAACCAGTTATGTCATCGTTCAATATAGAAATCCCTAAAAGTATTGTGCGAGCATTAAAAATTCCTCAAAGTAACGTAATCTGTAGACTGAAAGAAGAATTTTCACTACATCTTTATAGTGAAGGATACCTTTCTTTTGGTAAAGCAAGAGAACTATCTGGTTTGTCAAAATGGGATTTTTCTGAGCTATTGGGACAGAAAAAAATTGAAAGACACTATTCATTTGAAAATTTATATGAGGATATTCAATTTGTTAATGAACAACAACATAGCGACAGTCATAAGTAATTCGTCCCCATTGATGAACTTGGCAATAATCAATAAATTAAAACTATTGGAACAATTATATCATAATATTATTGTTCCAAAAGAAGTTTGGAAAGAACTTGTCATAGATGGCAAAGGGAAACCAGGTGCTGATAGAATTCAAAAAACACAATGGATTCATGTTAAATCCATTAAAAATACTGAGTTGTTTAGATCACTCAAAAAAGATTTAGATACCGGTGGATAGCAGTTTTAGTGGATCATATTACCGATGGTCATGTAAATGCATTAAGTTAAGCACGAGTGTGCAATACTGTCATGCCTTTCTGCAAAGCTTGCTTTAGCGTTAAGGGTTGGTACAAAAGTCCCATGACATTATGCTTATGCTTTTGATCGGGAAGGTGGGGAAGTGATGTCCAAGCGACCCACTGTAGGGAAGGAGAAGCCGGACATACCGTTTTGCTTGCTGAGAGAAATACTGAACACAGATTCAGATTAATATTTATCAATATTGTAAACAGAGAGTGTAAAAGGTAATCGCTTTGATTATCTATAGGGCAGCTTAGGTATGTGGTGTTGCTCTAATAAGGCAACATCTCACTTCATGCAAAGAGACAATCTAAACATGAGGTATCGAGGAACCGGATGAACGAATTGTTCACGTCCGGATCTGTGGGGAGGTTGAGTAATCCCCGACTTTACCCGGACAATAGACAGAGGTGATGATTAAAATGATTTCTATTGGGATTGTAAGCAGTTTTACCATAAGCCCATTTGTAAAAAAATTTAAAGACTTATGTGCAAATGAAAAAATTGAAACAAATGTATTTCACGCCACATCATACAGCCTTGCTACAGATGAATTATTAAATGAAAAAAGCGAGTTACATAGTTTCCCCCCCCGCATTTTAATCATAATGATTGACCTTAAATCGTTGATACCTGATTTATGGGAATGCCCTAATAAAAATAGCCAGGATCGATCTGATCTCATTTTTGAGAAGAGTGAATTTCTTTTCCACATGATAAGTTACTATGCGAATAAACATCCTGGAACAATGATCATTATGAATAATTTTGAAGTGCCTGTATATACTCCTTTAGGCATACTGGACAATAAAGATGACAAAGGGCTATCTCATTTTGTCAGAAGCCTGAACCAGCAACTTGAAACTCACTTTAAACAATCTAACCAGATTTTTATATATGATTTTGATCGTTTTCTTTGCTGGCACGGCAAAAAAAATACATTTGATTCACGACTGTATTACATTGCCGACATGAAATTGCATCAAGCTTTGTATTCAGACCTGTCAAGGGAATACATGGTGTATATAAAATGTTTGATAGGTAAATCAAAAAAATGTCTTGTCCTAGACTTGGATAATACTTTATGGGGCGGTATTGTTGGAGAAGTCGGTTTTGATCATATTCAACTGGGGCCAAAACCTCCTGGGAATGTATTTTTAGAAGTGCAACGATTGATTCTTGCGTGGTATCAACGAGGGATAATTCTTGCGATTAATAGTCGTAATAATCCAGAAGATATTTATCCAGTTTTTAGAAAACATCCACACATGATCTTAAAAGAACACCATTTTTCAGCCATTAGAATTAACTGGAACGATAAATCTGAAAATCTCGTTGAAATTGCTCATGAATTAAACATCAGTACAGATAGTATGGTTTTTATTGACGATGATCCCTATCAATGCACGCTTATAAGATCGGTCCTTCCAGAAATTGTTACGCTTCAACGGCCTGAAGACATTTCTCTTTATCCTGAAATGATCATGACAATAAAAGAATTTAACACCTTGCAGTTAACAAATGAAGATATCATCAGGAGTCAATCATATGTGAATGAACGCCAAAGAAAAACACTTAAACAAACATATAAAAACCAGACAGATTTTCTTCGTTCTTTAGACATGGAATTGATCATACGGAAATCATCTTCTTATACGCTTCCTCGAATGGCACAATTAACGCAACGTACCAATCAATTTAATTTAACCGGCATTCGTTATTCTGTGTCAGAACTTGAGGCACTTCATCAGTCACAAAGGTTTAAATTATTTTCAGTTCAGGTGAAAGATAAACTGGGTGATAGTGGCATCGTTGGCGCGGCCATTATAGAAATAAACAAGACGATGGATGCTGTATTGAATTCATTTTTATTGAGTTGCCGGGCTTTGGGAAGAAATATTGAACAATTTTTTTTACAGTTTATTATCAATCAATCTGTAAATTGGGATATTGAACGAGTTATTGGAATATATCAATCTACAGATAAAAATATGCAAACGCGCTCTTTTTTTTCAGACAATGGATTTAAATTTCTAATGAAAAACGTGCACTCTACTCAATGGGCATTGCCATTATCCGATTTATACAGCAATTATTCGTTTCCCGACTATATTCGGTTAACTTATATAGATGAGAAGAACACGTAATTGTTTAAGCAATGATTTTACAAAGTATTCAATTTTTGGAGATATACATATGCCAAATGAATCAAAACTGTTTTCTATTATAGCGACTGTTCTTGAAATGGAACAAAGTGAAATTTCAGATGCCAGTTCTCCGGACAATATATCTGATTGGGATTCTTTAAAAGGTCTTTTAATGGTGACTGAACTTGAAGAAGGTTTTAATGTCAAATTTTCAATGTACGAAATTATGAATGTCAGAACAGTTAAAGACATTAAAGATGCATTAAGTCTTCGAGGAATAACATTTTGAAATTAACAGCTCTTGATTTGAATTATGAATCAATTGAGATCGGTCAAAGCGCATCTTTTAACCGGATTATCTCTCAGGAGGATATGATCAGCTTTGCCAGGCTTACTGGTGACTATAATCCATTACATATGGACAGAGAGTATGCATTAAAAACCGAATATCAAGAACAAATCGCTCATGGAATGTTGATCAGCTCTTTTTTTTCTGCTCTTATCGGTATGCACTTACCTGGTAAAAAATGTCTGCTGATCAATCAAAATATCAATTACAGAAAGCCTGTAAAGATCAATGAAAAATTATACATATTTGGAGAAGTTATTCAAAAGGTTGATGCCATGCAATTACTCGTTATAAAAACCATGATTACTAATCATGCAAAGGAAATATTGCTTGATGGCAAGATAACAGTTAAAGTCCGCATGTAAATATAAAAGATATGAATTGTTACAGTTGTATTTATTAAAAAAATGATTTATAAATCTTTTAAAAATTATAGGTAATCACAAGTGGAAAAAATATTTCGCAATGATAAGATAATCGCCTTAATTATTCGATCACAGTTGGCAAATGAACAAACAGAAAGGCTTGTATTTTATACACCAGAAGAATTTCCCTTACAATTTGGTATTCATAGTAGACAACAAGGAGATTTTGTTGTTCCTCATTTGCATGTTCCTATTGAGGGAATCAAGGATTTACAAATACAGGAAATTTTTTATATCCTCAGTGGTAAAATCAAAATTGATTTATATGATGATCAGCAAAAAATCAGTGATGTTATTGTAGAAACAGGAGATACCATTTTATTAAATGCAGGCCATAGCGTTTCATTCTTAGAGAATTCAAAAATGATTGAAATAAAACAAGGCCCTTATCGTAAATCTGAAAAAAAAGAAATTAAATAATGAATAAACACGATAAAGTATCCGTTATTCTGCCGACATACAACGAGCGTGACAATATTGTGGAACTGATCCAACGCATTGAAAAAAGTTTGAAAAAACACTTGTTTGAAATTATTGTCGTGGATGATAACAGTCCGGATCTCACCTGGAAACTTGTCAAACAATGGCCCAATAAATCTGTAAAACTCCTTCAACAATTAAAAAAAAAGGGTTTGTCATCA
>PEAL01000406.1 GCA_002753725.1 Deltaproteobacteria bacterium | reverse complement strand
AGGCCCTTTCATATCAAAATGAACCATGCCTTTATCTGTCAGCGAAATATGGGGCGTAATGAGGTCATTTTCAAAATCACTCATTATTGGCATATCTTCGGAAGTAGAAATAACATCATCGGTTAACAAGGCATCGTCTTCACTGTCAGTCAAAAAGGGGGAAGACTGTTTGGATTCATCAGATGCAACGGTATCAGCCAGGATTTCAGGTTCAATGATTTCAAGTGTTCGTTCAGTATTAGAAACCTGTGTTTTCTCAGATGACACCGATGGGGGAGATTCTTTTGGCAAGGCAGCTTTCTTTGGAGCAGGTTGCGTATCTTTTGCAGATGGATCGGTTTGGGCGTGAATGTTTAAAATTTCATTTAATCGTTCAAGTTCTGCATCATAATTGACCTGGTTGCTGGCATGGACATCATCAATCATAAAACTGACTTTATCCGCACTCTGGAGCAATGCATCAATATTATTGGAAGCCGGAACCATTTTTTTGTTCCGGATGAGCATTAAAACATTTTCCATAATGTGTGTTAGTTTCATCAGTGAATCAAATCCCAACACACTGGAAGATCCCTTGATGCTATGAATCGCACGGAATGCACGATTAACAACCTCTGAAGACACATCTGAGCCGTCTTGTTCCATTGTCAGTAAATCTGGTTCAAGAGATACGAGATGATCGCGACTTTCTGCGACAAATTCTGAAATTAAAGAATCTTCTGTAATACCCGCCATGATTTTTATACCTTAAATCTTTTCATACTGTTGCTGAGTTTCTCAGAAAGCATTGTCAAATCTTCGACCACAGTCATTGAGTCCGATGAAAATGCCTGGGTTGCATATGCTGTTTCTTTCATGCCTTTGACATTGTTCATGGCCTCTTCAGTATGACTGGATGCTTCAACAACTTTTTGAGCAATGGTTTCCATCTGAGTTGCCTGATCATTAATTTGATGGGTAATCGTGAAACCATCAGCAATGACATTTTTGACATTTTTGGCTGTTTCATCTGAATGACGTGCACATTGACTGACATTTTTAGAAACCGATTCCGCAGCATTGGCTGCTTCAGTAATACTTTTTGCAATTTCATTGGTGGTTGCTGTTTGTTGTTCAACCGCAGATGCAATTGTAGACATGATGGTATTGATTTCATTGATCACATTAACAATACTGTCAATGGCTCTAATAGATGCATCTGTATTGGCTTGCATGCTTTCAACTTTTTCGCGAATACTTTCTGTTGCCCTGGCAGTTTGTCGGGCCAGCTCTTTGACTTCATTGGCAACAACCGCAAATCCTTTTCCAGATTCCCCAGCACCGGCTGCCTCAATGGTGGCATTGAGTGCAAGCAGATTGGTTTGCGCTGCGATATCATTGATCAACTCGACCACTGCCCCGATTTCTTTGGCAGCACTACCCAAGACATTCATCATTTGTGAGGCTTGCAGTGCCTTGTCAGAAGCTTCCTGGGTTACATTGGCACCACGACCGGAACTTCTTGCAACTTCGTTTAACGAGGCATACATTTCTTCGATTGCAGTTGCAACGGTATTGACAGATTCTGACATATGCTCGGCAGAGACTGCTACAGAATTCAGGTTGTTTGAGATTTCACTGGTTGCCGAACCACTTTGTTCAATACGAAGAGAAATGTCATTGGATGATTTGGCAAATACCAGCATTTGATCACTCATATTCTGTGCAACTTTTGCCACATTTTCGATCAGGTTTGCCACATTGGTTGTTGCTGTTTCTGTGGTATTGGACTGCGTTGTCATCTCTGCCATTCGGGTATTGAGATCATCGGCTGAACGCTTCAACGTTTGAGACACCTGGGAAATGGTTGAAACGGTTTCATAATTGTTTTTGACAATATGCTGCATATTGTCAAGGCCTGAATTGAACAACCTGGCAAAATGACCAATTTCATCATTTCGTTGATGCAGATCAATACGTTGGGTCAGGTCGCCATTGACAATATCATCCAGCGCCTGTCCGGTTTGAGCAAATTGTTGATTGAGATATCGGAAAAGAAAAAAGATAACAGTTCCACAGGTCAACACAAAAATAATGGCCAGAAAAACAGCCAGAAAAACAGCACGGCCTAATTTTTTATGGAAGAATATTTGTTTTTGCAGAATGGCTTTTTCAATGATCAATGTCCGGTAGCCTGTTCCAATAATCCATTTCCAGGGTTCGAAATACCTGACAAAAGACTGTTTGACAGCATTTTTAGAGGTTGTATCGTATGGCCATTCATAACGAACCATCAGTCCCTCAGGTTTTTTTTGAACCATTGAGACAATATTTTCAAAAAAAGGTTCCTCGGTTTTTTCAAGGACAACCGGGCGACCTTCAGGTAAATATTCTTTGACAGAAAGCCCTTCAAGATTTCGATGTTCACCGTGCATAATCATTCGCAAGTTCGTATCCATGATCCAGAAATAACCTTCCTGTCCATTGCCTAACAAACGAATGAGATCAAGGGCTTGTTTTTTAGCCTGTTTTTCATCAAAATGAGCATATAAGCCTGTTCCGACCATCCATCCCCAGGGTTGAAAATAACGAACATAAGCGATTTTTTTTCGCATTTTTGTCCAATCTTCAGGATCCGGCCAACGGTATTGAAGCACTGCCCCTTTAGAATGGTCTTTTTGGGCCAGCTGAAGCATATACTGGAACAGTGGCATTTTACTGCCTTTAGCCGTCACAAGCCGTCCATTTTTTTCATAATGGGTCAGTTTTTTTCCTTCAAGCTCTCGAAAGGCTGAATTGATCAGCATTTTACATTGGCTATCCATGACCCAGACGTACCCCCGTTCACCAAACCGGATACCATCGATCAAAGACAGAATCTCTTTCTGGCTTTGTCTTTCCTTTAACAGGTCAATTGTTCCCGATTGAAAGCTCTGATTTAAGGTTTCATACCGATCAGCCATCATGTGATAAGGAATATCCAATAATAGTTTTAAACGACTTTCATAATCTTCAAGAAATTGATTCTCATCGTTCCATTGCCGCTGAATTCTGTTTAAAATTGTCACTGCCGTGTTTATTTGATTTTTTAAAGACTCATTTTTGGTATCATACAGCTCTGTTTGATAGGTCTCAAGTTCCGTTGTAATTAATGCTTTTTCAATATACGCTGAGACAATCACAATGGTTCCTGCTGCACAAAAAATAAAAAGCCCAAACAGTGCAATCATTTTATCTCTGATTTTCATATTATTTAGTAACATTCTGATTTTCCCCGAAAAAACGTAAAAATTGAGAATGAAAATTCAATAGTATATCCATTATTTCATATATCAATAACAACGCGATTACGACCACTTTCTTTGGCCTCATACAGCAATTCATCAGCGGCTTTTATCATGCTTTCAAGAGATTTTTTGATAGATGTGCAAACCCCGACCGAGATGGTCATTTTAATCATTTTCCCATCGGCTTGAATTTCTGATTTTTCAATCATTTTACGAATTTTTCCAAAAACAAGCAACGCCCGTTGACGATCAACATTGGTGAGTATGACACAAAATTCTTCCCCACCGCACCGTGAAACAACATCTGTTTTTCGAACATGCTCTGTGAGAAGTCCTGCCACATGTTTCAACGCCTGATCTCCCACATCATGACCATAGGCATCATTAATTTTTTTAAAAAAATCAATATCAACCATCCCCACTGCGATAGCCAGATTATCGCGCATGGCATTGGAATGGAGATTATTGCCAATTTCATACAAATACCTGCGATTATACAATCCTGTAAGGTAGTCGCGAATGGATGCTTCACGAATTTCATGGATCAGTTCGATAATTTCAACATTCTGGGTGACCCGACAATAAAATTCTTCATTCAGAAAAGGTTTGGATAAAAAATCATTGGCACCTTTCTTTAAAAATTGCGCTGAAAGGGTTTCGCTGGTATTGGCTGACAGTCCAATAATGGCCATCATGTCTTTGCTAAAATCTTTTCTAAGCTCAGAGACCAATTCAAATCCATTCATGTTGGGCATTTCATAATCTGTCAATATAAGCTTGATATCTGAATGTTGTTTAATTTTTTCTAAGGCATCAATACCATCATTGGCTGTGATCACATTAAATTTATGAAGTTCAAGCATTCGTGATATCAAGAGCCTGAATGTGGCTGTATCATCAACCACCAGTGCTTTGATATTTCGGTTGTTCCTTAAACGCTTGATCAGATGGATAACGTAATCAATGGCATGCATGCCTTCTTTGACAATGTAATCAACGACATTTTTAGACAGGATCCGTTTTCGCAGCTCATCATCCAAAGTACCGGTCAATACAATGGATGGAATCTCTTTGGACAGAACCAGATCGACAATCTCACCATCTGGAGCATCCGGCAGGTTCAAATCCAGTATAGCGATAAAAAACGAATCGTTTTCATTCAAGATAGCCTGTGCATCTTCATAACTGTGAGCAACCTTGGTGATAAAATCCAATTCCGAAGTAATTCTGGAACTGATTAATTTTGCCACAGCTTTATTATCTTCCACCACTAAAATGCGATGTTCGCTCATACTGAGATCCTTCTTTTTAATGCCTTCAATGTTTACGCAATGCTAAAGCATCGCGGTAAGTATTCTTTCAGGTTTTGATATTTTCCATCAAACAAGCTCAACTCAAATGAGATACTATATACTAAAAAATGTAGAGGTTGACAGAAAAATTTTTGGCTGTGTTATCGGTCGTTGTGTATTATATATTCATCGTGGTTGTTTTGGAATTAATAATAGTTTGGAAAAATAGTCAATCCTCAATTTGAATCTAACCGAGAAAATTGCAAGTGACATGTTCTCAATGGCGTTTGTCCTTATTTAAGTC
>PEAL01000405.1 GCA_002753725.1 Deltaproteobacteria bacterium | reverse complement strand
ATTACTGGACAACTATTTGAAACCAAAATCTATCCCGCAGAAAAAACTCAGTAAAGATACAGCCCTCCCGCCTCGGCATATTCGGGAAATTCTGTCCGGTCGGCGTGCCATAACACCGGATACAGCTGTTCGTTTATCCAAAGTACTTGGGACTGAGCCGGAATTCTGGATACACTTGCAAAAAGAGTATGATATTGGTATAGCCAGACAAAAGCTGGCAGGTGTGATTCCTGAGGATGAACCCATTGAAAAATTATTGATCAATAATCCCAATGACAAGTTAATGAAACTGGTATTTTCTGATCGCGCGGAGGCAGAAGCTTTTTTCAAGTTAAATTTACCACAGAAACTGGTGGAACATATTGACTGGGACACTCTGATGTTAGAAGGTACCAAATACATTGATGAAGAACTGGCTGAAAGTGAATCAGACCTTCTATTCAGCGTCTATTTTAAAACTAGCAAGACCTTGTGTTTTTTGTATATTTTGTTTGAACATCAATCGACCCCTGACAAATGGATACGATTCAGGGTGTATAAATACAAGGGCAGAATTTGGGATGAAAGTTTAAAAACAATCAAGCATCAACAAGGCTTAAATCCAATACTGCCAATTGTTTTGTATATTGGTAATCGTTCATGGAATTATTCAACTGAATTTGCTGATTTACTGAATGAAAACCCTATTGATTCAGAATATTTGCCCAAATTTAAGCACATTTTGCTGGATCATTCAGACAAGAGTAAAAAAGTTAAAGGCGCATTAAAAGCTCAAATTGCTCATTTGTTGATTCAAGCGAGTATTCAAAAGCAAATCAAGGACATTGCATATGAGTTGTGCGATTTGATAGCTCAATTGCCACAAGAACCGGGGATTGACTATCAGCGAGTGTTTAAAATTTATATTGCCGCAACACAAGACAGGGAAAACGTTTTGGAATTTTTTGCGGTGATGCGACAACAACCTGTAAAAAAAGGAGATGATGATATGTTATGTGCTATTGATGAATGGAAATTGGAAGGCCGAATGGAAGGCCACATGGAAGGCCAAATGGAAAAATCCATATCGATAATTAACAATATGACAAAAATGGGCGTGGATTGGAATTTTATTGCAAATGCAACCGGTGTTAATCAAAAACAATATGAACAAATGAAAGTTGAATATCAGCACCTTGTTGCAAAACCATCTATTCCCAATACTGCTGCAAGGTTGAGCTTATAAACCTTTTGATTATAACTGATTTTGGGGAGGAATAAATTCAGATAGTTAGCTAAGGAACCACACTTAAATAACTATCCCATTTGAAGTCCCTTGGGTGGAGTCCCAAAGCTTTAGCTTTGGGAGTTCCTTAGCTTTTCAATACGTTGTTTTCTGTGACTCCCAAAGCTAAAGCTTTGGGACTCCACCCAAGGGAATGTTATTTATTTGTGATTCCTAAGGAATACTCGAAAAATAAGTTCCCCATCAATAATTTCAACAATAGCTTCAATGCTTTTTACAGCAGAATACGATTATTAATTTCACATGACAACGAAAGCGAGACCGATCCATGAAAAAGACCAACCATTCAAAAGAACCGATTTGTCCAGGTAAAATATTACTGGACAACTATTTGAAACCAAAATCTATCCCGCAGAAAAAACTCAGTAAAGATACAGCCCTCCCGCCTCGGCATATTCGGGAAATTCTGTCCGGTCGGCGTGCCATAACACCGGATTTGGTAATCGTTCATGGAATTATTCAACTGAATTTGCTGATTTACTGAATGAAAACCCTATTGATTCAGAATATTTGCCTAAATTCAAGCACATTTTGCTGGATCATTCAGACAAGAGTAAAAAAGTTAAAGGCGCATTAAAAGCTCAAATTGCTCATTTGTTGATTCAAGCGAGTATTCAAAAGCAAATCAAGGACATTGCATATGAGTTGTGCGATTTGATAGCTCAATTGCCACAAGAACCGGGGATTGACTATCAGCGAGTGTTTAAAATTTATATTGCCGCAACACAAGACAGGGAAAACGTTTTGGAATTTTTTGCGGTGATGCGACAACAACCTGTAAAAAAAGGAGATGATGATATGTTATGTGCTATTGATGAATGGAAATTGGAAGGCCGAATGGAAGGCCACATGGAAGGCCAAATGGAAAAATCCATATCGATAATTAACAATATGACAAAAATGGGCGTGGATTGGAATTTTATTGCAAATGCAACCGGTGTTAATCAAAAACAATATGAACAAATGAAAGTTGAATATCAGCACCTTGTTGCAAAACCATCTATTCCCAATACTGCTGCAAGGTTGAGCTTATAAACCTTTTGATTATAACTGATTTTGGGGAGGAATAAATTCAGATAGTTAGCTAAGGAACCACACTTAAATAACTATCCCATTTGAAGTCCCTTGGGTGGAGTCCCAAAGCTTTAGCTTTGGGAGTTCCTTAGCTTTTCAATACGTTGTTTTCTGTGACTCCCAAAGCTAAAGCTTTGGGACTCCACCCAAGGGAATGTTATTTATTTGTGATTCCTAAGGAATACTCGAAAAATAAGTTCCCCATCAATAATTTCAACAATAGCTTCAATGCTTTTTACAGCAGAATACGATTATTAATTTCACATGACAACGAAAGCGAGACCGATCCATGAAAAAGACCAACCATTCAAAAGAACCGATTTGTCCAGGTAAAATATTACTGGACAACTATTTGAAACCAAAATCTATCCCGCAGAAAAAACTCAGTAAAGATACAGCCCTCCCGCCTCGGCATATTCGGGAAATTCTGTCCGGTCGGCGTGCCATAACACCGGATACAGCTGTTCGTTTATCCAAAGTACTTGGGACTGAGCCGGAATTCTGGATACACTTGCAAAAAGAGTATGATATTGGTATAGCCAGACAAAAGCTGGCAGGTGTGATTCCTGAGGATGAACCCATTGAAAAATTATTGATCAATAATCCCAATGACAAGTTAATGAAACTGGTATTTTCTGATCGCGCGGAGGCAGAAGCTTTTTTCAAATTAAATTTACCGCAGAAGCTGGTGGAACATATTGACTGGGACACTCTGATGTTAGAAGGTACCAAATACATTGATGAAGAACTGGCTGAAAGTGAATCAGACCTTCTATTCAGTGTCTATTTTAAAAATAGCAAGACTTTGTGTTTTTTGTATATTTTGTTTGAACATCAATCGACCCCGGACAAATGGATACGATTCAGGGTGTATAAATACAAGGGCAGAATTTGGGATGAAAGCTTAAAAACAATCAAGCATCAACATTGCGGTAAGCTGTTTACTGAGTTCATGGATAACTGTACAATTTGTAAATCACGCTGCCTGCCAGTTGAAATATGTAGAAATTGCGGACAAGACTTTTTTCGGGCTTATGCAGAAGGCGGTAAAACGTCCCCATTTTGTTTTTGAATTCCAGCGCAGTTGATTGCGCATGTCCTTTTCTATTTTTCAAAACAAAACGATCTTGTTCTTGATCCCATGTCTGTGGGGAGGGGTCAAGTCTTGATTTTAATACTTAGATATTAATGAAATAATCAAGATGTGACCCTCTGATCTCCTCTGATCTTCTTAATGAAATAATCAAGATGTGACCCCTGATCCCCCTGATCCCCCTGATCCCATGTTTATCTATTGTTTTTAAAGTATTGTCTATACAGAGAAACTTAGTCACAACCTGGTCACAAGCTTAGTCACAACCTGGTCACAAACCTAGTCACAACCTGGTCACAAACTTAGTCACTGTAGAATGTTATTCATTTTTGTTTTGAATCCATTTTAAAGTTTCTTTTGTAATCACATATTTTTGATTGCTCGCACTTGGTTTTTCGGGATTGCTCATTTGTAATAAACCTGAGGTAAGAAGAGATTTCATTACTTTGTTTTTAAAGTAGCTTCTGTTTTTGAATTTAAACTCTTTCTGAATTTCAGACATGGATCTGTGGACTGTACAAAACGCTATAACTGCTTTTTGATTTTCAGACAATTGCGTGATGAGGCTGGGAACTTTTGATAAATTGTTTCCAATAGCATCTGCTTTGTGTGAATCATTGGAAACCGGTAATAATTCTTGCTTTTTTAGAATGATTTCAAAATATTTTTCAGATTTACTGTTATTGATAATGGGCGGAACATGTCCCAAATCAGTCCAACTCTTGAAAATAGAACGAATACCTGTCCCTGCCTGATCACTCAATCCTATTCTTCTGAAAGCATTTACAATCGTCGGATTTCTTACTTCTTTAACCCCTGGTTTTAAAAGTTCCTCTTGCGTTGCCAGAGCATCGCCAGGATTTTTAAAAATTGTACGATTATGAAAAAACTGAATTACTGGCATAGAAACACAACTCGCTCGAGATGTACTTATACCGAAAAAAATACCTGTTGTGCCCATTTTAATTGATGGTAAAACACCAAATTCAGCAAAATTATATTTCAAAGAAGAACTTGTCGCTATCCAAATCAAAACCAACCTCCAGGAATCCATGCCCCAAATCCTCGCAGCCTTAGGCAAAGAACTTCCCACAGATATCGACCCTGAAGTTAAAATCGAAGAAGCCCCTCTGGAAGAACTGGTCTTAAAACTCACTGACCCCAAAATCCAGGAATCCGAAGGTAAAAAACGTGCCATTGCCACTGCCCAACTGATTTACAAATCAACCACCACACGCGATATTGAAAGCAAACGCTTTACATTCGAAGCCCCCCTCGGCCCAATCGAAATGGACGATCTGGAATGGTATCTGGAAAAATATTATATCTGGCCCATTGGCGTGTTTCAGGAAAAGGCAAAGCGCATTGAAACTCAATTTCCGCAATGGGGAAAAGCCTTGTTTGAGGCGGC
>PEAL01000404.1 GCA_002753725.1 Deltaproteobacteria bacterium | reverse complement strand
AAACATTGATATACAGGTGATCGAAAAAATCTATGAAATGACCAATGGACAACCAGGACTGGTGAGCTGGTTTGGAGAGTTGTTAACAGAAAAATACAACAAAGAACCAGAGCAAATAATTGATATAGATTTATGGAAAGAAGTTTATGCTGCAGCACGAGACATTGAACATAACAATACTGTTCAGAACATCATCGCTAAAGCAAAAGATAACCACTACAAACATTATGTGTTAGATTTATTTCAGGATTCGGATATACCTTTTTCATTTGATGAAAACTGGTGCAACTATATGTATATTCATGGATTGATAAGCTATAAAAAAGTTCGTGAATTCGGAGCCATCTATCACGTTTGTCAATTTTCTTCACCATTTATCCAATCGCGTTTATTTCAGGCTTTTTCCAAAGCAATGAGAAACATTCGGGATAAAAATACACAGGCATTAGAACCATTAGATCTGTTAGAAGACGTTTTTACTGAACCCACTATTAATATTCCATTATTGTTAGAGCGATACAAAGCATATTTGAAAAGATTAAAGGATCATGGCACCAATCCGTGGGCAAACCAGCCTCGTAGAAAATCGGATTACCATTTAACTGAATCAGTGGGACATTTTCATCTCTTTCACTGGCTTCAAATGGCTCTGGGGAAACGATGTGCCATCAGTCCAGAATTTCCTACAGGCAATGGCAAAGTTGATTTGCATTTATGCTGCAATGATACACAAAAAGGGCTGATTGAAGTCAAAAGCTTTATCAATGCATATGAAGTAAAAAAAGCGATCAGTCAGGCTGCAAACTATGCCAGAGAAAAAAATTATCATGATATTACTGTCGCCATGTTTGTTCCATTTACTGATGAGCATGTTTTGAATCAAATATCTGTATCGAAAAAGGTGGATTATATTAATGTAAATGTGGTGGCCATTGGGCAAGGGTAAGCTATGTATGCTTTTGAATTATTTGAATAACGATTCATAAATTAAAATAATCAAATGAAGAACTTATTTTTCAAGTATTCCTAAGGTAATAAAATGAAATGCGTTCATTGCAAACAAGAATTTAAAATTAAAAAGGCAAATGACAGCCTGACATGTCCTAATTGTAAAAAAAGGACTTACATTATCCATTGTTCCAAATGCAGCAGGCGTTTTTACGCAAAACAATATCGCGCACAATACATCTGCAAAATTTGCACAGAAAAACAGACAAAAACGGTACATCCGAAACCACAAATTGAAAAACAGTCCATTGAAAAAAGAGCAGTTTTTATCAGTTATTCCCATAAAGACAAAGAGTGGCTCGATCAAATCAAAAAATATTTGGATTTTTATAAAAATCAAGGACTGACTGTTTGGACAGATCAGGAACTTCGTGCCGGTGACCAATGGAATACTGAAATCGAAACAGCCATTACCCGTGCCAGCATCTCAATTTTATTGATATCCATCGACTTTTTTAATTCAACGTTCATTATGAAAAAAGAAATCCCATGGATAAAGCAACAATTCAAAACCAATGACATGCGGGTTATTCCAATTATTGTATCTCAATGCCCCTGGAATAAAGAGACCTGGATACAACAGCATCAGGTACTACCGCAAGGTGCCACACCTTTAAATAAGTCCAAGGATTTACCGCAGGTACTGACAGATATTGCTGATAAAATATTTCGGTGTGTTCAATCACAACCACAGGAAAAGTCATCCAAGTCCTATGGAACGGCCAGTTCGCAGATGTGTAATCGCATCCCTCAAATGACAAGCTTTTTAACGACTTATCAAGTCAACCGAATGCCCCAGTTTTATTTTATTCATGGCAGGGAACAGGATCAGCACCAGAGCCTTGTTGATCGTTATAAGCAAACAATTATTTCTAAACGCCTGGAAGAAGTGTATGAAACAACAAAGAAACCTTTTGACTGGAAGTATGTTTTCAAACCATATAGCAAACAATCAGACAAGCAGCAAGAAACCATGCTTTATGATATGGGCATTGAACTGACAGGCGATGAAACGCATGGGATTACGACCTTTGAAAATTTTGTGAATTCACCTGTCTTTGAGCGGCAACAAGCAATAATCATTTCTCATAAAATTGAAGCAGATTTATTTCACAAGGCGCTGTTGACCTGGTATATTCAGGATTTCTGGACAAAAGACTATTTTGATTATATCAAAAAATATAATAATGACAGTATGCCGCAATTTATTCTGTTTTTTAACATCATTTTTGAATCCGGTTTTTTCAATAAACTGACAAATCGCAAGAAAAAGATGATTAAATGTATCAATGATATTGCGCCCGAAAATTCAACATTTGTGTTAATTCCAGAGTTAGAGTTAGTTACCAGACAAGCTGTCGAATCATGGTTCAATTCTTATACCAGGGATTTAAAAGATTGCCTGGACTATGAAACAAAGAAGAATGACTGTATCAAGCAATTATTTCCAAACCCAAAAAGCAACTGCCCTATGGCTGTTGTCGAAGAAAAGCTTAAAAATTTTTCAAGACAGTTTTAACAACAGGAGAATCATCAAATGAATCAAGAAACCTGTAATTATGAAGGCTGTGGTAAAACAGGAAAAACCCTGGCAAAGCCACAGACATTACTATCAACAGCAAAGCCCGAATCCTATATTCCAGAGTCTGGTCTGTGTGATGCTATTAAAGTTGCGCTCACGCTGGGGCAGCCCCTGCTGGTCACTGGTGAGCCAGGAACAGGGAAAACCCAGCTTGCATCCAGTATTGCCTATGAATTTCAATTGCCTGATCCCATTGTGTTTCATACCAAAACATCATCGACTGCTGGTGATCTGCTCTATCATTATGATGCCCTCAAGCGTTTCAATGATGCACAGATTGAAAAAAAAATCAGACCCGTAGAACACTATGTTTCTCTTCGCGGGCTGGGTATTGCCATCCTTCTGTCAACAGAATATTCAGATCAGGACAAAGCATTACTGCCAGCAGCATATCAACAATACAGAAATAGCCGATCTGTTGTATTGATTGATGAAATCGACAAAGCCCCCAGAGATTTCCCCAATGATATTCTCAATGAGGTAGAAAAGCTGGAATTTACCATTCATGAAATCCCCAAAACCATTACAGCAGAAACCGGCAATACCCCAATTATCATACTGACCAGTAATTCAGAAAAATATTTACCCGATGCCTTTTTAAGACGCTGTGTGTTTTATCATATCAATTTTCCTGATGAAATCCGATTAAAACGCATCATTGAACAGCGATTCAATCAGAGTTCTATCCACCCTGGATTTTCAGAAGAAGAAACTGGCGCCGCAATTAAGCATTTTGAATCTATCAGATTGCTTCCCCTGAAAAAGAAACCTGCCACAGCAGAATTACTGGCCTGGATGACCATGTTAAAAGCCATGAACATTGATATTATAAAACCCAATATGGAGTTAAAAAAAACATATGGTGTTCTGGCAAAGAATGCGGAAGATTTCGGGCGAATGGTAAAGTTACTGAGGGGCATTCCCAAAAAGTCGGACCTAAACATCCCATTGAAAAGGGGTGTCTGATTGTCTAAAATTGGGAACACCACAGTGAACGCTTGTCAAATCCTGAGTTAAAACATTGCTAAATCCCAGGGACGCTGCCATGTCAACAACCTCATTATATTCTTTCCGGGTGATACAGCGGAACAGCTCAGGGAATTGATGTGCCAGATACAAAGGATTGTATTGAGACATGATAGAAAGTCCAACATCAGGAGACAATTCCAGGGCCAAAAAACACAATGTTTCCCATGAGCCTGCCAGACCATTGGGCAATATCAGGTGACGAACCCATACACCGGATAAAACCCTTTTTCCTTGTGAATCCCATCGAACCGGCCCCACCTGTCGATACATCTCCAAAAGTGCTTCCCGTGATATATTTACATAGTTCGTTGCATTGGAATACCGATGTGCAATACGGTCATCCGCATACCGGATATCTGGCAAATAAATATCAACAAGCCCTTCCCAGGCTTTGAGTTGATCCATATCATCATAGGCAGCACTATTGTATATAATGGGTATTTTTAATCCCTGATTTTTGGCTTTTTTTACAGCAGACCGAATCCAGGGGGCTTGATGGCTGGGTGAAACAAGACCAATACATCCGCAGTTGTCGTTTTGAAAGGCGAACATCTGTTCAATCAAAGCATGTTCAGATATGATCGTTCCATTTCGTTCCTGGCTGATCTGATAATTCTGACAGTACACACAAGATAAATTACATGATGTAAAAAAGAAATTGCCCACGCCTGAATTTTCAGAAAAAACAGGCTCTTCTCCATAATGCACAAGTGCAGATGACAGGACAATGCCTTGCTCTGTCTGACAAAAACCATTTTCTTCCATTCGGTTCACACGACAGTGTCGTGGACAAATGGTGCATCTATTTTGGGAAGGATTCATTATCCAGACGGGTTAAAATTTTGTCAACATGAACGGTATTTCTATGATGCCTCTATCAATGGAAACAATAACTCTTCAAGTTCATTGTATTCCTGACACATGGGAATTTCTCTATACTCATTAATGATGTTTATCGGCGGTCGGAAAAGAAAACCACTATCTGCTGCTTTGATCATTGAAATATCATTGTAGGAATCACCCATTGCATAAACGTTAAAATTCAAACTTTTCAGCGCCTGTACAACGTGTTTTTTTCCATCATTTTGTCGCAAACGATAACCGGTAATATAACCAAAACGATCAACAATCAGCGTATTGCAAAATAATGTCGGACGCCCCAGTTTTTCCATCAATGGGCCGGCGAATTGATCAAATGTATCTGAAACAATAATAACCTGCGTTCTTTCCCGAAAAAAAAAAAAAAATTG
>PEAL01000403.1 GCA_002753725.1 Deltaproteobacteria bacterium | reverse complement strand
TATCTCCTTATGATATAATGTCAGGAGGTGATCATATGTTAACAGCAATTGAATCTTGGAAATAGGCCTTAATCGGCCAATTTTGGCGAAAAATTGACCGATTAAGAATTTTCTATGTCTATATTTTAATATGGAAAACTCGAAAAATAAGTTCCCCATTTCATATTGTGCATTCCTTTTTTGAACCAGAATTACGCTGAATAAGATGAATAAGATGAAATAAAACAAACACTTTAAATTCATCTTATTCAGCGTAATCCTGGTTCAAAAAAAATAGAATTAACTTTTTATGAAATGGGGAAGTTATTTTCCGAGTTTTCCTTAGAATTTCTGATAATCCCTGTAAAGAAAGAAGCAATCATGTCAACAAAACAAAAAAATAACGCCCCATCACCTTCCAACTCTAAACAACTGCTTCCCCTTAAATCCATTACGAATGATCCGTTCTTTATTGTGGGGATGGGGGCATCTGCTGGAGGATTGGATGCTTTAGAAAATTTTTTTCAAAACATGCCCAATAACAGCAAGCTTGCCTTTGTTATCATTACTCACCTTGATCCTAACCAAATCAGCCTCATGCCCGAACTGATTCAAAAACAAACAGAAATGCCGGTGTTTACCATTGAAGATGGATTAAAGGTTCAACCGAATTCAATCTACATCGTGCCACCCAACAAGGATGTTGGCATCATTAACGGTACACTGCAACTCATTGACCCCATTGAAAACTATGGATTTCGCTTGCCCATTGATTATTTCTTTAAAACCCTTGCGGCAGATCAAAAAGAAAAAGCCATTTGCATTATTCTTTCCGGAATGGGAACGGATGGCACTCTGGGATTAAAAGCCATCAAAGAAGAACTGGGCATGGTTATGGTGCATGATCCTGAAGTTTCTAAATATAATGGAATGCCCCAAAGCGCCATTGAAACCGGATTGGTGGATTTTATTTGTTTTCCTGAAAACATGCCGGATCAGCTTGCAAAATATATACAGCACACAACAACGTTAATTAAGAGAAATGCGGATAAAATCAATGAGTTAAGTAAAGCGTCAACAGATATCATGCAAAAAATTTTTATTATCCTTCGAACCCACACCGGACATGACTTTTCACAATACAAAAAAAATACCATCTATCGGCGCATTGAACGTCGAATGAATATTCATCAAATTAGTAGTATTGCAAATTATTTTAAATACCTGCAACAAAACCTAAACGAAGTGAATATGCTGTTCAAAGATTTATTAATTGGTGTGACTCGTTTTTTCAGGGATACACCGGCCTTTGACGAATTAAGTAACACGGTGTTCCCCAATCTGTTTAAAAACAAACCCGCTGATTATAATGTGAGGATGTGGATTCCAGGGTGTTCCACGGGTGAAGAGGCTTATTCCATTGGAATTATTCTAAAAGAATTTATGAACCAGCATCAATTCCATTTTAGCGTACAAATTTTTGCCACAGATCTTGATTCAGACGCCATAGAAATCGCCAGAACAGGCGTTTACCCTGCGAATATTGCCAGCGATGTCAGCAAGAAATACCTGAATCGTTATTTCACAAAGCAGGATAATTCTTTTCTGATCAAGAAAGAAATCAGAGAGATGATTGTTTTTGCACCTCAAGACATTATCAAGGACCCGCCGTTTACAAGATTGGATTTGATATCTTGCCGAAATTTTCTGATTTATCTGGATAATCAACTTCAAAAAAAGCTTATGCCTCTGTTCCATTATTCGCTTCATCCAAACGGAATTCTTTTTTTAGGTACTTCTGAAACCATTGGCGGGTTCATGGATTTATTCTCGGTGATTGATAAAAAATGGAAAATTTTTGAACGTAAACCCAACCTCTATGCAAAACATGAGTTTTTTGAATTTCCCATATCCTCACCGGTGATAAAAGATGTTTCCAATCTGCCTCAAAAAGTATCTAAAGTGACAAAGGCTCAACTTCTGGAAAGGATACTGCTCAGGGATATTGTCCCGGCCTGCGCATTGATCAATGAAAAGGCGGAAGTCCTTTATATTCACGGCAGAACTGGAAAATATCTGGAACCGACTCAAGGTGAATTTCGATCCAACATTTTTGATATGGCGCGAAAAGGATTAAAATTTGAATTGTCCTCTGCCATTCGCAAGGCACTCAGCAGCCAAAAGAAAATTATCTGTGAAGGCGTGAACGTAAAGACTAATGGCAATACACAGATGATCAACCTGATCGTCATACCGCTTAATGAACCGGATACCCTGCCAGGGCAACTGCTGGTTATATTCGAAGATTCAAGAATCTCTGTAAAAGATAAGCAACATAAAGGCAAACAGGGTAAAAAGACTGCGTACACGGTAGAAAACGTTCAAAAAATTGAAGCAGAGTTGCAATATACCCGAGAAAACTTACAGACCACCATTGAAGAACTGGAAACGTCCAATGAAGAACTCAAATCGACCAATGAAGAGCTTCAAAGTACCAATGAAGAGCTTCAAAGCGCCAACGAGGAACTGGAAACATCCAGGGAAGAACAGCAATCCCTGAACGAAGAACTACAAACAGTCAATTCTGAACTTCAGAAAAAAATTGATGAATTATCCAGTACCAACAACGATATGAAAAATCTCTTGAACAGCCTGGAAATTCCTACTGTATTTCTGGATAATAATCTGTGTGTCAAGCGCTTTACATCTCATATCAGCGAAATCATGAATCTGATCCCATCAGATATTGGCCGTTCCATCAATGATATTGTAATCAAATTGAACGATGCTGCAATTGTTGATGAGGCAAAAAAGGTTCTCAACAATCTGGTTTTCAGGGAAAAAGAGACGCAAACCCATAATGGCCATTGGTATTTAATGCGGATTTTGCCTTATCGGACAATGGATAATGTCATTGATGGGGTGGTGGTAACCTTTATCAATATTACGGATCAAAAGTCTGCTGTAAAAAAGATAGAACTGTTAAATACTGAAAACCAGGATGCCCGTGATTATGCAGAAAGTATCATTGAGACCCTCAGGGAATCCATTTTGATCCTTGATAAAGAAATGAAAATAGTATTTGCTAACAAATCCTTTTACAAGCGTTTTCATGTCTTGCCGGATGAAACCCTGGGAAAAAAATTATATGATCTGGGAAACAGGCAATGGGATATCCCTGAACTTCGAAAGTTAATTGATCAAGTCATACCTGAAAATAATACTTTTGAAAATTTTGAGGTTGAGAATCATTTCCCCGCCATTGGATTAAAAAAAATGATTTTAAATGCTCGAAAAATTGTCCCAAAAGGCAGTGGGCAAGAAAAAATTCTCTTGGCCATAGAGGCTCTATAAAAATTTTTTTCTTTGACGATAAAAAAAAGGAAAGATCATGAAAAAAAATCCAACACAGTCAATGTCTAATCTAAGAACCAGAGCAGAAAAGGTCATTCAGGAAAAACCAGAAAATCTTAATGAAACCTCTGAACCGGATATCCAGAAACTCTTTCATGAACTCCACGTTCACCAGATTGAGCTTGAACTTCAAAATGAAGAACTGAGACTTGCACAAAAACAATCAGAGGAAACCCAAAAAAGGTATTTTGATTTATACGACCTTGCACCTGTAGGCTATTTTACACTCACAAAAACCGGTCAAATTATTGAAATCAATCTTACAGGTGCAGATTTACTGGGAATAGAGAGAAAAAAAATTATCAATACATGGCTTAGACAGTTTATTCTTCCCGAGGATCAAGATACATTCTATTTCCATCTGAATAAATGCTTTGAATCTCACACCAGACAGACCTGTGAGCTGAAAATGAAACCCCTTAACGAGATTCCTTTTTATGCTCAAATAGAAAGTGTTGCTGATCAGAATGACAATAATGAAAAAGAAATTTTTCTCAAGTTAACGATGACAAACATTGATAAGCTTAAACAAGCTCAGGCCTGTAATTGTCTGACCATTGACATCCTTTCCCAGATCAATCAAATCAACGAAACAGAGGAGTTAATCCGCAACATTATTATTTTGATCAAAACTTTCTCAGGAATGGAAGCTGTTGGCATTCGTTTAAAAGAAGGTGATGATTACCCTTATTTTTTTACAAGTGGTTTTTCGTCCAATTTTATCCAGACTGAAAATCATCTTTGTGTCAGTGGTGTGGATGGAAAATTGCTCAGAGATGCCACCGGTAATCCGGTTCTTGAGTGTATGTGCGGTAATGTCCTTTGTAACAGAACCCATCAGGATCTCCCTTTTTTTACTGCGAATGGAAGTTTCTGGACCCATAGCACGAGTCAATTGCTTGCATCCACCTCGGAAAAAGACCGGCAATCCAGGACAAGAAATCGCTGTAATGGCGAAGGTTATGAATCTGTTGCACTGATTCCCATACATTCAGGGCAAGACATTATTGGATTGATTCAATTAAATGATCGTCGAAAAAATATGCTTTTTCTTGACAGGATTCATTTTTTGGAAGGCATTGCAAACAGTATTGGTATCGCCTTGCATCGTAAAACAGTCATGAAAGAAAAAGAGATACTTGCCGAGCAACTCCGCCATTCCCAAAAAATCGAAGCCATCGGAACCATGGCAGGTGGGATTGCCCATGATTTTAACAATATTCTCGGTGTTATCCTGGGAAATACTGAAATTGTTTTATATTCTGTCACAGCGGATAATCCATCACACCTGCCGCTTTCTGAAGTAAGGGATGCTTCATTAAGAGCCAGAACGTTGATAAGACAAATGCTGGATTTCAGTCACAAAGAGTTAAAGTGTTTTATGAAGGGAAAAAAATT
Source organism: Deltaproteobacteria bacterium (assembly GCA_002753725.1). Lineage (GTDB taxonomy): Bacteria > Desulfobacterota > Desulfobacteria > Desulfobacterales > Magnetomoraceae > Magnetomorum. Next base: position 86 of record PEAL01000403.1, on the reverse strand, counting down.
GCAGATCACAATCGAGTATTTGGAGTAAATAAATGGGTATTAGATGCCCATCATTATCTTGAAATAATCCGAAGAAAACCAGGAGC
>PEAL01000402.1 GCA_002753725.1 Deltaproteobacteria bacterium | reverse complement strand
GATTTTGTCCCTGGGTAATCTGGATAATTTGAGGGCTGTTATAAGCACCTAAAGCAGAAACAACAATTTTTCCCACACGAATATTATCCGGATCGTTATAAGCATCATAACTAAAATTGATTGTGCCGCTGCTGACGCCTGAATTTTCACCTTCTATATGAATCCAATAATCATCCGTTTTTGCAGACCAGTACATGGTTCCATTGCCTTTATCGATAATTTGGAACGTGTCATTGCCAGCAGAAGCGTCTTTGTCAAATGAGTTTTGGGTGACAACGAGTTCGGAGGTTTCACCTGATACATGCAGTAAGGCATTTGCCATGAGAAGGTTTGCGGATTTATTGCCCAGAAAAGAGGGCAGCATTGCCATACCAATGACCTTTTTCGTTGGATGTAATGCAATGATATTATTTCCCAGGTTATCTTTTGCCAACAAAGTGGATTCATTATTCAAATCAAGTTTTGCTGTTTGACTTGGATCCATAAAGTAAGATGGATTTTGTGTGATACCGCTGAAAACAAAATGATTTGGCTCAGAAACATCTTCGATATTTATACTAAAAGCTGGATCACGAAGACCTAAATTTTGGGGAAGCGCGGGAACAAAAGGATAATATAAATCAGCAAAACTGGTTTCAACCTGAAGATTTGAAATATTGCTTTCAATATGTAAACCTTGAATAAAAGAATAGCCAGCGATAACGACACCGCCGCCATTCTCAATAAATTCTGACAGAACCTCACCCATATTTTGAGTATTATGAAATTTTTTGCTGGACCAGACAAGAATGGCATTGTATGGCATCAGTTGATTGAGATCAATTGTAGAAGGATGTTCAATAACATCAATATCACTGTCTACAAATAAACCTGTGTTGATCAGGCTTAATTTTGCTCTTGAAGTACTATCTGCAGCAAGCAATAGTACTTTGCTATTCTGAACAACCACTGCTTTTTGAATGGTCTCAGTATTGCCAAGATTATCTGTAACCGTTAGTTTTGCAATGTATGATCCTTCTTTGGGATAAATGTAACTGATATTTTGTCCGGATATGGGTTGAGAATCATCCCCCATATCCCATTGCCAATCAGTAACAACAATATCTTCATTAATAGGTGTCCCATTGGCTTCAACAGTAAGTCTTTCATTTTTATTGTTCATAATTTCTATCGTAGCAATGGTAGGATCGACTGAAAAATTAATACGTGTTGATTTACTTTTACTAATTGTCGAACAAGATTCTGCTATAACTTCAACAAAATAATTATCACCTGCTTCTTCCGGAAGGGTAATTTCAACAGGGATCTTTTTTCTGGACATTGGATTTAATCTGACAAAAGAAGGAATAGAAGAAACCTCAATTAAATTTGAATAACTAATTTTTAATGCATAGGCATCTCGCGTTGGTCCATTATTATTGATCGTAATATATACTTCTTGAATCGAATTTTTTTCGGCGGAAATATCTCTTCTTTTTCTGAGAGTGGAATCTTTTGCGATAATATCAATTTCAAATTCATATTCAATTACAGGAGCATAAATTTCAATATTTTGAGCGTCAAAAATTCTGGCAATTTTTCTGGAAAGACTTGCGCGACTTGAAATATCATCAGAAATGATATTATCCATGTTAACATAAAGCGCAACTGTTGATGAAGCAAAAACAATATTATCAGACTCACCTAATTTCAAAATGCCATTCATTCCTAATTTAATTTCAACATTATCCGCTGTAAAGGCGCCCGCCTTTAATTTGCTAAGATCCAAAATCCAGTTTCTTCCCCCAATAATTTGAAGCATTTCAACCCCTGTAATGTTGGCAGATTCTCCGCCAATCGTCATTATGGGATCCCAACGAAAAACAACCCTTCTTCTATTAGGATTCCATATAAGATCAGTGCCATCATTCGCTTCTAATTCGGGGATTCTATTCTTCCGCATATCTAAATAAACGGTGCTGTTAATATTTGTTCTTGGAGCAGTAACAACAACATTTCCCCCTGAACCTGGGCTTCTATTCGAACTATTCCCATAAAGATAGCCCAGTGCACTTCTCGCCAGCCCACCATTCCCACCACCTAAGGAACCTGGGTTAGAATGCTCTATAGTAATTGTTGCAAATAAATTAATATCTCCCCCATCGCCTCCTATCGCTTTACCATAATTTCCACAGCTATTTATAAAATCAGGATTGTTACAATAAGTAGAACTTAAAAAAGCATTATCTCCAATACCACCATTACCGCCATCTGTATTTTGATCAGGAACAAGATTCTCTGGCAGCGTATCCAAACGATAATTAGTCGTATTTAAGTTTGGACCTATTCGACCTGCATTTCTGATATAGTCCCCATCAATAATGGTGTCACCACCATCACCTCCTTTAGAGTTAACTGTTTTTTCGACATAATAAGGACTTGTTACAGCTAATGAATGTCCTCCTCTTCCAGCTTGAATGTCTCCAGAAACATCATTGAAAATGACAGAAGATGCCAGGTCTACATTTTTACCATCCCCTGCCTTTTTATATTGTCTAAAACCACTTGTCCAATAACCATCCTGGCCATCATCAGCCCAAATTTTTCCGGCATTATAGATAAAATTGGAAGTTTCAATGACCAAGTCACTATTCGTTGAAAAAATATTCCCATAATTGCATAGCCCCCTAAAATTTTTTAAACTATTTATTGCGAATGAATGACCTGCTTGAACTTTCACAATATCATTTGGACCGGGAATTCGGCTAAGATTACCGGCTGAAGTTGAGGTCACACTTGGATTTGAGCAAAGTTCATCCATTTCCTTAAACATATCACAAGCATATACTTGAAAGTCGTCAATAAACCATCCCAAAAAAGAAATATCAGCGCTTGTTGCTATTCTAAAACGAAAACGAACTGTTGATCCTTTCAGTTCCTCAAGATCAATAACGGTTGCCATATAACCATCACTCTTTGAGACAAAAGCATTTTTGCCATTCAGGGGATTTGTGGAGGCATTGATCATTCCATTATAATTGTTTTTATCAATTTTAAGTTTGTCATCATGCCAGCTTGCGCCGCCATCAATACTATATTCAATAATACCACCATTAAAATGAGTAGAACTTGAATCAGAATCGTCAAAGAAAAAAGCATGATTAAAAAACAGGTAAGCATTTGGCGGCAAAACGTCAGTGTCCACAGTCATTTCAATACGTACATCACTGACCCCTTTTTGAGCAAACCCCCAGATATTTCCTGGCTGTGAGTTTGCAAAGGATTGTGCAAAACCGATAGTTGACTTATATTGGGGAATTGCACCAAGAGGTTCTCCTTGATTGGCTATTATTTGCCAGTTGGTATTGATATCTGAATCAAAATTATCATAAAAAATAGAATTCAGTGCAGATTCATTGAGACATTCCGGTTTATCATTAATGCCATGAACGGGTGTATATCCACTCGGTTCTAAATCCATTTCAGTGGCATCAAGCACGTCCATAACCTGATCACATTCAGAATAAGAGTAGCCGAGGTTAATACATCCCTGCAAAAGGGCAAAATATAAATCAAAATAATCTGATGTCATGCTTAAAAGATGTTGCGCTTCCTCAAAAAGATTTTTTGTTTTTTCAAACTCAATGCCTTCTACAGTTTTGCCATTGAATGAATCTCCTTTGATAAGCATATAAGCGGCTTTATTTCCCACACCACTATTTACAAATGAATCTCCATCATTATCCTGTCCCAATCGATAAAGCGGAGATCCCATTCTTGAAGGTCTAGAGGCTGACGTATCTTGTATATCCAAACGAATGCTATCCAGAACATCACAGATAGCACCTGTTTTGCCATGATAAAGAAGTTTACATGTTGGGCTGAAAGGCATCATAGTAACAAGGGTATCGGACAAGCTTGCTGAAACAAGAATCAATTCTTTTTGATTGTCATGAGAAAGAACAAAGGCCCATACCAGGCTGCCACCATTTCCAGGGTTTCCCATAACGTATTGATTGTAAATGCCAAGTTCATGGGACGCTGTATAGATGTTATTGATATTGGAAATTTGATACTTTTTAACCATTCGATTTTTGGCAAAAATTTCAGCATCTGCAACAGAGACAGCAGGTTCTAAAGAAATATTCGAAGTCTCCATAAATGTATCAATATCATAAATGATTCTCGCAACAATAGCGATCAGTTCGAACCTATTGTTCATTTCAACAATCACTTCGCTGCCAATCACAGGAATTTGGTTATACACCTGTCTGAAACGAATAAAACAACGGCCAGAATGATATATACTACCTGAGTTGACAATTTTTTCGTCCACACATACAAGTTCTTTTGATTCATCATTTAGTCCAACAGGAGGCCCATAGCAATGTTCAGATAAGTAAGATCTGGCAGCTTCCTCAAAAGATGCAAAATCAGGTGGCACAGCAAATCGATGTTCAACAATGTTCCATTCTCTTGCATGGAGATTTCTGAAATTTTGATTTTGATCTACCGTTATTTCTGGATGGGTTTTCATATATGGATGCCCACCCAGTTTTAATTTTTCTATACTGCGGCCAAATCTGTCTGTCTTAATTCTGACCTGTCTTTCTTCAAATGTAAAAGCCCAAGAGATTGCAATGGTTATGGTAAAAATAAGAGTGAATATGCTGATAAAGATGATCCCTTTTTTCATGGCAATACCTTCCTTTTTTTAATGGATATAATAATTTGTTGATATTTTTATTATACTTCAGACAAAGTTTCTCTTTTAACTGACCCCTTTAGGCATCCTTCATAATTGTTGAAAAGTAGTTTACACTTTTCCGAAATTATGATTGTATTTCCGATTGTAGAGACGCACGGCAGTGCGTCTCCGGACGAAGAAAGGTCGATCAATTCTTTG
>PEAL01000401.1 GCA_002753725.1 Deltaproteobacteria bacterium | reverse complement strand
TCCCGATATGCTGAATATCAGTGTCCGACAAATCATGGGCTTGATTTATATTCCAGGTTTACTGGGGTTTATGGTTCTTATCCGACAGTTTGACAATGGCCATTTATGGATATATTTAACATTCATGATGGTTTTTGCTTGCGATACCGGAGGGTATTTTGTAGGGAAACAATTTGGGAAACATCCCTTATGCCCGGCGGTCAGTCCTAAAAAAACGATCGAAGGTTTTTTGGGTGGATGCGTATTATGTGTTGCAACATGTCTGGTATTGGCTTCGATTTTTCATCTCCCCCTTTCTATTGGGCACATGATCGGATTGTCCATTACAGTGGGAATTATCGCACCTTTGGGAGATTTGTTCGAATCCGTATTAAAACGTGTTTCAAATATCAAGGATTCCGGTCATATTTTACCAGGACATGGCGGAATACTGGATCGTATTGATGCTTTGATGTTTGCTGGCCCTTTGGTTTATGGATACAAGACCCTTTTTATTGGATAAAAAACCATGAAAGATCATATTTCAAAAAAATTGACAGTGTTAGGATCAACCGGCTCTATCGGAAAAAATACCCTGGCAGTGGTTGAACGATTTCCTGAACACTATCAAGTGGAAGCACTTGCAGCCGGAACAAATCTCAATCTTTTGTGCGATCAAATCGAAACATTCAAGCCCAAATGCGTGTGTGTACTGGATGAACGCCGAGCAAACGAATTAAAGCAAAGAATCCATCATCCACTGGAAATTGTTTATGGACCCGATGGATATCAATATATTGCCGCTTATCCACCATCAGATATGGTGGTTTCTGCAATTGTTGGTGCTGCCGGCCTTCTTCCAACCCTTTCTGCCATTCAAGCCGGAAAAGACGTTGCTTTAGCCAATAAAGAAACCCTGGTGATGGCTGGTGATATTGTCATGCATGCGGTGGAAGAAAAAAAAATTCGACTCTTACCCGTAGATAGCGAGCATAGTGCTATTTTTCAATGTCTGGAAGGCAATCGCAGACAAGAACTGGATAAAATTTTATTGACAGCTTCCGGTGGTCCTTTTCGAAGCATGGATCAGGCGAAGTTTAAGGACATTCAGCCGGAGCATGCCCTGAAACATCCCACCTGGCAGATGGGTAAAAAAATCAGCATTGATTCAGCGACTTTGATGAATAAAGGACTTGAGGTTATCGAAGCCCATTTTTTGTTTGATGTTGCTGAATCAGATATCCAGGTGATTGTCCATCCACAAAGCATTGTTCATTCCATGGTGGCTTTTTGTGATAGCAGTATTATTGCGCAATTGGGTGTCCCAGATATGAAAGGTGCCATTGCTTATGCCCTGTCCTATCCTGAGAGACTTCCTCTGAAACAGCCTGTCCCTGATTTTTTTGCATTAAAAAGCCTTGATTTTTATGAACCTGATTTTAAAAAATTTCCCTGCCTTGCTCTGGCATATGATGCCTGTCAAAAAGGAAAAACCTTTCCCGCAGTATTAAATGCGGCCAATGAAATGGCTGTACAGGCATTTTTAGATGGAAAAATAGGATTTATGGATATTCCATCATTGATCGAAAAAGCACTGGCAAACCATAGTCCTGAAGATGCAATGGAATTGTCTGCCGTGCTACACGCTGACCAATGGGCAAGAGATGCTGTTTCTGAATGGTTGCCATAATTAGAAAAGTTATTTAATCGTGATTGCAAACGGATACACTTTTTGATATGAAATTGTTTTATTTAATTTTTTAGTAATTCCCTTTGGGTATACATAAGGTGTTCAAATGCCATTTGGAAAAAACAAGAAAAATTTTTTTAAACAAAGCCGCATGCGAAAAAAAGGCAAGCAAATGAACAGACCTGCTGAATGTATATGTCCTGAATGTAATATTATCATTAATAATGAGACTCTTGTACCTTGTTTTCAAAATAAATGCCCGCACTGTGGAAAAGCAATGGCGCGTCGTTTTTCAATTGATTAATCTTCTTTTTTTTGGAAATAGTCGTTATAAATGAATAACAACTCTGATAACAGTAGCCTGTTGAACCAGGGAAAAAGAATTGCTTTTTTAGCAACTTTAGCTGCTTTTTTTATGGCCTCGATAAAAGCGTTTGTGGGGTATTTTTTTCACTCTCCTGTCTTATTGGCCGATGCATTTCACAGTGGATCGGATATATTTATTAATTTTGCTTCGGGATTTGGATTATGGCTGGCTTCAAGGCCAAAAACAGAAAAATTTCCCTATGGTCTTTATAAGGCTGAAACCATTGCATGCTTAATAACAGGAATATGCATTACATTTGCAGGGGTTGAAATATTTAGAGAAGGTATTCATAAAATGAATCATCTTTCAAATATTTCAAAATTTCCAATTTTTCCAATAGGCGCAACAATATTATCATCTTTAATATCATTCATGATTGCTCATAAGATGAAAAAAATTGGTCAATCCATTGGTTCATATTCTCTTATTGCAAACGCTAAAGAAGCGTATTTAGACGTTTTTGTTTCTATGGTTGTTTTGGTTGGTATATTGCTTGGTTTTCTAAAAATACCTTATATAGAAAGTATTGTAATCATATTAATTTCTATATTAATCATTAAATTGGGCATAGAGAACTCCTGGCTTTCTTTATTGGTTTTACTGGATTCCAATATCGATCCTGACCTTCAGGATGAAATCAATGAAAAAATCAGTCATGTTTTTGGGGTTAAAGGCGTGGGTGATGTAAAAATTCGTCAATCTGGACCGTTTAAACTCGTAGAATGTGTCATTAAAATAAAACCGACAATTTCTTTATATAAAGCCCATGAACTGTCAAAAAATATAGAGACAACAATATATAAGAATTTCGATCGTATAGAGTCTGTTTTTATTCATGTTGAACCTGTAAAAGAAACAATGGTTTCGGCCATTGTCCCAATCCAGACGATTGATGGTCTGCATTCTAAAATACACGACCATTTTTCAAAAGCGCCTTACTTTGCTGTTTTACAACTTCAGTCAGACAAAAATATTCATTATATAAAAGACATCTATTTTAATGAATACCTCAAAGAAACAAAGCAGATCGGTGTTCAAGTCGTAAAGGCTGTTGTTCAATATAAGATAGATATGGTGTTTACAAAATCTATCGGAGAAATTTCTTTTGCTCTGCTTAAGGATAATTATGTAGATATTTACAAAATAAATAATACTATATCACTCAAAGAAATCATTGAATGTTATCATCTTGGACACATTGAAAGAATGGCAGAAGCGACACAAACGATGGATCATTCGATAATTTCATAGCCTGTCCCCTGTTCACTGGCAACCATTCGGGGTAATTGTTTTATTGGATAAACGTGTACGTTTTTTATAAAATAACTTGAGAATCGTAAGTTCTCTAAATTTTGTCTGCCTGAAAATTTAGAAAACTTACGATTCTCGAGAAAATAAGGAGGAATGCATGACACAACAAAATCTGAAGGATTCATTGAAAACCTATGAACTTGTCAAACATGTTGATGGTGAGGATACACCTCAGGTGATGGCAACAGTGTCCATTCATTTGGATGAATTAGAAACTCTGGCTTTTCAGCCAGCACCTGAAATAAAAGATGAGCCCATTGATTCTGAAGCGTTTACAGAACTACAGAAAAGATACGGCATACTGATGAGCAGTTTGCCGGTTGGCGTGTTGATCATTGATGAAAATTTTGTTGTCGGTCCTGAATATACAGAAGTTTGCGAAGAAATTTTAGGACAATCCGAACTGGAAGGTAAAAATTTATTCGATGTGCTGACTCTCACGGATGATCGTGAAAAAGAAAAATCAGCCATATCCACTTATCTTCAATCATTCATCCAAACGTTAGGGGAACCCGGTACCCAAAACCCGCAAGAAATTCTGGATATCATTCCACCTGCACTGGAAACCGATGATTCCGAAGACATAACTCAAAAAGATGCCCGACAGATTCGCATCCATTATCAAATGATCAGTCAATCGGCTGATGGTTCTGCTCAGTTGATGGTCATCATAGAAGATATTACGCCCGTTAAAAATGTCACGGAACAGGTTGAACGTACAGAAAAGAAGGTTCTACAACTGGAAGCCATTGCTGCTGATCCAGAACTGTATGCCGAGCTTGTTGGTGAAGTCATTCAATGCGTTAACACTGCTATGGATAAACTATCCGGTCTTTCTGAAACTCCCGATGATCCTGAAATCATCGCCAATCTGTCTCTCAATATTCGAAAAGCTGCCGGACTTAGCAGTAGTTTCAGCGAAGAACGTGTTTTTGCATCCTCTCAACATCTGCTTGATAGCGTGCAACAGCTCATTGATGGTGAACCTCAAGAGGGTTGGTTAGAAAGTCTTCACAACCAGTTGAATGAGCTTTCAGAAAATCTTTCCCATCTAACCGAATATTTTCAAAATCTGACGGGCATCGCTATTCAGGAAACAGCCGATAAAAAATTGAAAGTTCTGGGTGAAAAGTTGACCCTTCTTTCAGAAAAAATAAAACAGGCGGACATGGGGGCAGAAAACAAATCAGCGCTCGTTGATCAGGTCAAAGAATTAAAAGCCGTGTCGGTTTATGATGGATTAAGTCGAACCGAACGGATGATACGAGGAATTATCGATGTTACCGGCGAAAACGCTGCCTTTTCAATTGAAGAATCTGACGTTTTTCTGGATTATGCATTGGCTCAAAAACTCAATGAACCGCTGATTCATTTATTTATGCATATTCTTCAGCATAATATCGATTCTCCAGATGCGCGATTTGACCGAAACAAAGTTGAAGAAGCCAATATTTCTGTTTCCATCTATGAAGATGAAGATGGTCTGGTTGTTGAAATGACTGATGATGGCGAAGGTCTTGATCCAGAGATTGTCAAACAAACCATTGTGGAAAAGGG
>PEAL01000400.1 GCA_002753725.1 Deltaproteobacteria bacterium | reverse complement strand
GAAAAACTGACATTCAACGTCATGGGGAAGAATGTCGTAAGCACTTTGTAAATAGCTGATCGCTTTTTGATAATGACCATCATAAAAATGGGCAATACCGGTATCTCTTAATATATCAGCATCAAAAGGACGAAGTTGTAAGGCTTTTTTTAGTTCTTTCAAAGCTTCCTGACGTTTTCCAGAAACTGCCAACCTGAGACCATAGCCATAACGATTTAAAAAATCATCTGGATTTTTCTTCAAGTTGGCCTCAAATAATTTTGTCTGATGACTATCGCCATACAATGCCCGCAATCGAATATTCACTTTTTTGAAACGGTTGGAATCAATATTTTCTGACGAGCGATCAAATTCAGGATTGGCGGTCAGTGCGGTATCTATATATGATAAACGTTCATTTAATCCAGGATGGGTCATCATGTAAGTGGGCATATCGCTGACATCCGCCCAATTGACTTTTCGAATTTTTTTTAAGATGGTCAACAATCCTTGTCCATTATAACCGGCATCTCTTAAATAACGTAGGCTATTTTGATCAGCCTCCCGTTCATCTTCGCGGGTATAGGCCAAAAACATACTTTGTTGTGCAGCTGCCGAACCATAAACCATTGCCACGCCAACATTACCACCAATCAATATGCCAGCAATGGTTCCGGCCAGAGTGGCCATGTTTACTTTTTTGGATCGGTCGATACGCTCGGAAATATGACGGCATGTGACATGGGCGATTTCATGAGCAAGTATTCCTGCCAGTTCCAACTCAGATGACATAACCTCAATCAATCCAGAATGCACAAAAATATGTCCTCCCGGACCGGCAAAAGCATTGTAAGTGGATTCACGTATGACATAAAAATTAAAATCAAAATGTTTTTCCGGAACATGTTCAAGCAATCGTGTTCCTACTGATTGAATATATTCCAGTATGTCCTGATCGTCAACAATCGGCAATTGAGAACGAACCTGCCGAACAAAAACTTTTCCCAGATCAAGCTCCTCCTGAATGGTCATGGCATGAGCATGGTGTAATGCCCAAAATCCCATGATGATAACAAAGACGATACGGCTTGTTTTTTTATGCATATCATTCATTTCCTTCTTTTTATTCAGGAGCATTGAAATGCTCTTTGTTGTTACCAGGTCATCAATGATTGCTGGAGAATTTTCTGAATTGGAAGCACATACGATGAATACACTTCCGTGATATCACCGGGTACACCTACTGTTCTGCAATACCATGAAATATAAGCCAAAAGCCTGGCAATATAAACGAGATGCTCGCCAATTAATGATTTTCCTGTGGTCAGCAGAGAAACAGAAAGATCTCTTTCCGGATCAGCCCAGCAAAAAATATTGATAAATCCAACATGACCATAGGCTGATGATGTAAACGGTCCCCACATTCCCACGGGTGATGCCCCTAACATCAATCCGGCACTATAACGCATGGGAATCACCATCGTACCATCAAATTTCATGTGATCGGATTCCATGACTGCCCTTTGAATGGTTAACGGCTTGAATATCCGGATACCATTAAGTTCTCCCCCATTTAGCAGGAGTTGAAAAAATTGTGTCATTTCATCAGCCGTTGCATATAAATTACCTGCTGGAATAATGGCCTGTTTGAATTCACGCTGATTTGAAATATTGACAACGTCTTCCCAGGATGCACTCAAAGCACGTTTAACAATTGTTGAAAATGGAAAAATCAGTGGTAATCCAGTAGAATAATTGGTTGCAACGGTATCCAGGTCGTCATCTGGAAGTCCATAATTGAAATAACGAAGGCCCAGTGGTTTTTTGATTGTTTCATCAAGGAATTGCCGGATATTCATACCTGTTACCCTGTGAACAATTTCAGCCAGAATCGCACCGCCGGTAATGGCATGATAGGCCATCCGACGTCCCCCTTGTGATTCCGGTTTAGACTTACACAATACTTGAACAAAACCTTCGAGATCAAACAACAAAGAGGGATCAACATTATCGGGCGGGCGGGGGATCCCCCCATGATGGGAAATAATATGATAAATGGATGTCTTATCTTTACCATGACAGCCGAACTCTGGAATATAATGGGCCACAGGATCCAAAAGATCAATCTCTTTAAGTTCAACCAAAAGATGAACCAGCATGGCTGTAACCACTTTAGATGCAGAGAACTGGCATACCGGTGTATCGGGTGTCATGAGAATTTTTTTCGCAGTGGAAGGTTCACCAGGCCCATCCCCTCTGGCATGTCCAATTCCTCGGTTAAGGACAATTTTTCCTTTTCTTCGCAAACAAAAACTGATCCCAGGGTAGATACCGGTGCGATATAAATCTTCAACCCCCGACCAGATAGCTTCCTTTCCTGAAAGTGTCAATCCGACAGCTTCTGGATCCACCTCATCTTTTGGATCGTATGTTGTCACTGTTGATAAATCCTTTGGGGGTAAAATGCGTTTATCAATTAAAGAAGTGATGGGATGAAGTACTCTGCCTATGGTATCTGTGGTATTACTGAACAAGGTCGTCACTGGCGAAATTGTGTTTCCAATGGTTTGATAGGCAAACTGACAAAGAGATGTTACTGACGATAAAATATTCATGCGGATCCTCCATGTAAAAAAATCAATTATTGTAACATAAGCATTCTCGAACATCGTAAGAGCAGAAGGTTGATGACGCTCAAGGATTTTTCATATCGTATAATTTAAAAAAATGCAAAGGAATGCTTGATAATTGCATATTAATCCGAAATATTGCGTCCAAGGCGTATCCAACGCTTAATCAATGTAACATATTTTATATCTCTTTTTTTTAGTTCCCTTGCTTTATCGGCTTAATTATTATATTGTATTTCATTCTCGACCAATGTTTATAAAATTCGGCAAGTAGCGAATAATTGGTAGATATTAAATTGAAAACATATCCCAAAAAAACTACAACGATATTTATTTTTTGAAATGTTGTTATTAATATTAATTTGACAATTTAACAATTTAACTATATCAAATTTTTGAACGATGATCTATAATTGTCCTAAATGAATTCATGCTAATCGTTCTTAACGTCTTTGTGTAAATCAAAGGTAATAAAATGGACTATATAATTCCTTCTGATTGCCAAATAAATGAATTAAATCAGCTATACAAAAAAATATTCGGTTACAAAACTGATGGTGTTTTTTTTGAAATTGGTGGATTTGATGGGCAATGTGCAAGTCTCACTTGTTTTCTTGCAGATATCGGCTGGCGAGGTTTCTATGTAGAACCAGTAGCAGAATATGCTTTTCATTGCTTACGTCGGCATAGGCATAATAATATTGAAGTTATTAATGTCGCTGTTGGCCCCTCCACCCAAACGACTGCTCAAATTTCTATAGCAGAAGCTCTCTCATCTATGGCACCCCATCATGTTGAAGCATTCAACAAAATTAATTGGGGGAAAAATATGCATAAAGGGAACATTCGAACTGTACAAGTTGTATCTCCAAATTTTCTATTATCACATTGGAAACTGAATAAAATTGATTTAATGGTAATTGACACTGAAGGATATGAATGGCCTATCATATCAGATATTGATTTTAATACTTGGAGACCTACTGCTTTGATTGTAGAAAGTAGAGATCAAGACCAAACGTTTGGTAAACGAATACAGGAAGAAAGTATGAAAGTTATCAATAAATTATTAGATAATGATTATATGATATTTTGGAGAGATGGGTGTAATATAATATTTGTTGATCAATTGAATTGTTAATAAGCATTTAGGGTACAAGATGTCTCAAGTATTAAAAAACAATTTATCGTCAATGATTAATAGTGCCTTTGCCTTGATAAAAGAAAAGGAATATTCTAAAGCATCTGAACTTTTAAAAAAAATGATTAAAATAGACCCTAAAAATTCTGATGCACACCATTATTTAGGTGTATCATATATATATTTAAAAAGATTGGAAGAGGCTATTTCTGAAATTCAATATTCGATATTATTATCTCCAACTTTAACATTATATCAAAAAAATCTTGGTTTAGCCTATTGTACTCTTGGCGTTAAATATATTCCAGAAGATAAAAAGAAAGCACTTCATTATATACAAAAAGGTCTATCTAAAAATAAAGAACTTTATGAGATACATCTTAAAATGCTTTCTCTATTATTTGATATGGGACTTTATGATGAACTTTGGTATGAGTGCAATAAAATTATTGATAAGAACCAGATGTTTCCTGTTGTATTGTACTATGTCATACTTCTTGAATACTGTACGTGTAGAGCTAACCTAACGCTTTTATTTCTAAAGAAATTATTAAAAGAAAGAAATGTCTCATTAGAAAGATGTTTATATGAAATGCCAGAAAATAATGGTGCAGAATTCTTTATTAAAGGAATGATACATATATATCTTAAGAATATTGAAAAAGGAATAGATTACTTGAAAAAATCTGAACAGATAGTTCCAGGTGCAGGCTGGACTTTTACATTAAAAAATATAAATATTATAAAAAAACATTATGCTCAATTATTGAATATAAACAAATCGAAAAATAAAGATATCAAAAAGCATTTTAAGGGCATTGTCTCAATGAGCCATTTAGGAACTGATGGACGATTAGGTCATCAATTTTACCATTATTTAGGCTTAAAAATATATGCTCAAAGAAACAATTATCAGGTTGAAACACCAGATTGGTTAGGTCGTTATTTATTTGAAGGGTGCTATCATGATCCTTATATTCTCGGAAATTATAAAACAATTGAAGTTAATGATCCTGTGTTTATGTCCTCTCTTCAAAACAAAGAACTACCACCTTCGAAAGCCTTTAATTTGAAAGGAGGTTGCTTTAATCTATCAACAATTACAAAAGATGAAAAGAAATATTTACAAAAAATTTTACGGCCGTTACCATATTGGAGTGAACAAGTTAAAAAATATTTTAATAT
>PEAL01000399.1 GCA_002753725.1 Deltaproteobacteria bacterium | reverse complement strand
CCATGCTGATGTTTTCCTTTGTTCGCTATCTGGGAACGTTTGGTTCTCCTTTGCATTTGGAACTGCTCGAAAAATTTGTGGTAGAAAAAGGAAATATGATTCTTCAGCAGGCAGCCACTGCTGCAACCGGAATCTTGAATCGGTTTGATGAGATTGTTCTGTCAGATCGTTTAATTCAAACGCTTAGAGATGCCCGCGCAAAACAAAGCAATCCCAACCGCATTTGGGATTTAACTCGTGCCATTCTCCTGGGCTTAAAAGAAAAAGGCCTTGATGAAGCACGTAAACTGGCTTGCAGTGAGGATGAATCAGAACAAATGGCGGCACGGGAATATTTGCAAAGATATGGTTTACCGGAAGATCAAAAAGATTTGAACGAGTGTTTTTAGGGCCTCGAAAACTTACGAGTATCGAGTTGAAATGACACATGATGTCAATTTTATAATGATAATGATTGGAAAATCAAATGAACTTATCCAAACAAGAATATCAAAGGATTCGAGACTTTATCTATCGTAAAACAGGCCTGTTCTTTGAAGATCGAAAACTTTATTTTGTCCAAAAACGTATTGAAAAACGGATAGAATTTCTGGAGCTGGAAACCACCGATGATTATATTCGAGAACTCCAGTTTCGTGATCCCAATGGTGAAGAACTTCAAGCCTTTTTGAATATTCTCACAACCAATGAAACCTATTTTTTCAGAGAATTCGACCAACTGGCGGCCTTTGCTGAACACTGTCTGTCAGAAATTTGTGAACGAAAAAGGATACTGGGAAATACCAAACTTCGTGTCTGGTCTGCCGGATGTTCTACCGGGGAAGAACCCTATACTCTGGGAATTATTTTAAAAGAAATGCTTGGCAATGAAAAGGACTGGCTCATTAATATCCTGGCCACGGATATCAACACGCGCGTATTGAACATTGCCAAAAAAGGGGTGTATGAACCCAGAGCCATTAAAGATGTTCCCCAGGAATATCTGGAAACATGGTTTCAATCGTTTGCTTCAGAGCGATATTCTGTCCATCCCATCATTAAAAAAATGTGTTCCTTTGAAATTCTGAATTTAATGGATCGAAAAGCTTTAAAAAATATTGTCAATGTTGATTTTATTTTTTGCAGAAATGTTCTGATTTACTTTGATAATGATTCCCGAAAGCAGGTGGTATCCAATTTTTACGATATTCTCAATCCTGGCGGATACATTTATCTGGGCCATTCAGAATCCATGACTCGAATTTCATCCGCTTTTAAAATTCGCCGGAAAGGTGGATATATTGTTTATCAAAAGCCGGAATAAGGAACTCGAAAAACGAAATAACTCAACAAATTATCAGGAGCAATTATGCTAATCAATGTACTCATAGTAGACGACTCAGAAATGGCGCGTAATTTTCATTCATATATTTTAAAAAGCGAGGGCTTTGAGACCATCTCTGCTGTCGATGGCGCGGATGCCCTGGAAAAACTATATCAACTGGATAAAGTCGATATGGTGGTTACAGACATCAACATGCCTGTCATGGATGGATACACGCTGGTAGAACGTATTCGGGAAGATGATCAGTTTGAAGACCTCCCCATTGTGATTGTTTCCACTGAAGACGAAGCCAAAGACAAACAACGCGGCTTTGATGCTGGTGCCAATGTGTATATCGTCAAACCTACAGAGCCTGAAGAACTTATTGAAAATATTCGGCTTTTATTAGGATAGTTTTTTTAACGCTAATTGCACCAGGAGATGACCCATGAATGATCAATTTCATCTTTTGCTCAATCAGGCATCCATTGAATCCCTTTCCATGTTTGCCAATACAGCCAGTCAGCCATTAGAGACTGTTCATGATGACATTTTATCGTTGGAAACATCTGACAATATGACAGATGACAATATGACAGATGATGCACTCAAGGGCATTGTTCATTCCCTTGATGCTGTGATGATGTCTGCTAAAAAACAGACTATTTATCCAATCAATCTGATCGTGGAAAAAATGCTTCATCTCATCGACATCCTGATTTATAAAAAGCAGCCCCTTGATTCAGACCGCATTGATTGCCTTTTGGCCAGCACATCACAGGTTTTAGATTTGATTCATCGTATCCAGTCGGCTGTTTCTCAATTTTCAGGAACTGAACAAATTATTGATTTGTCTGAAAAAAATGACTCACAGGCAGACCTTTCACAATGGATGGATGATGAAATCAAGCGTGCGGAAGATGATGATTCCACTCAATCCATTGATAATGAAAATCCTGGTGTCACTGCCAAGGCCTCTGATTTACATGAATCCCCCCCTTTACAACCAGCAGAAACCGATTTATGCCTGGATTCCCCCCTGACCCCTGAAGAAATCAACGATATTGGTTTTACACAGCAAATGGTTCAGGATTATATTTCTGAAGCTCAGGATTATATAAAAAATTCTGAAGATGCTCTGCTTGATATTGAAAATGATCCCTCGCAACTGCATGAAAAAATTGATATTCTTTTACGCGCGTTTCATTCATTAAAAGGTAACTCTGGACTGCTCTTATCGGTTATTAAAAATGAAGATTTACGCAGAAGGCATATTGTCAACAAAATCAAACACCTAACCCATTCAGCAGAAACATTGGCTCAGGTTCGAAGAGATCGCACCATTGAGCTGAGTTCAGAAGAAATGGAGTTGTTGTTTAAGGTGTGCGATTCTGTCAAATGGATGATTAATGCTTTTTTTAAGGGGGATCATACAGGCCGAGATATGTCTGACTTGCATTGGACGCTTCAACAAATATCTCGAGATGGGGATCAGAAATCATCAGAAGATATGACATCTGACAGCTCAATACCTCATGCATCGAACATTCACAAAGACAGTGCGCTGGTGAAAACTCTCAAGCAAATTATTGAAATCATGGAAACCGGTATCAAAGAGCTGTCGAATACTGAAACCCGATTAAAAGCCGCTAAAAAAATGACCCGAGGTCTGAAAACACTTGGAAAGACAGCATCAGCAGCTCAATTACCCCGACTGTCTGAAATTTCTGAAACAGCCATCCAGGCCCTTGAAAATATGCTTCAAAACTGGAATCAGGATGCCGTGGCAAGCGGAATGGCAATTCTGGCAAGTGTTCCGGTGAGTGTTGGGAATATTGTCGCAGAAAAAATATCGGTTCTGTCATCTCAAAAAAAAGATCAGGTGTCAGTCTCTCGCCGGTTAAATGATGATTTTATGCAGGGACAAACCTCCGGAGATTTACAAACATCCATGATCAAAGTACCCCAGGAGCGTCTGGATCATCTGATGAATCTCATTGGTGAACTGGTGGTTCGAAAAAATGGTCTTTCGTTTCTTGCACGATCCATCACCATTGAAGACAATCGACCGGATATTGGGTCAAAAGTTAAAGATGCTGCCAGTGCCATTGGGCGTATTGGTGATGAATTGCAGGCATCCATCATGTCTGTTCGCATGACACCGGTCAATCATGTGTTCAATCGTTTTCCACGATTGGTGCGCGATCTTGCCCGAGAAACCGGTAAAACAGTAAAACTCATTCTCAAAGGCCAGGATACTGAACTGGATAAAAAAATTATTGAGGCCATTGGCAGTCCGTTGGTTCATCTGGTTCGAAATTCAGTGGATCATGGCATCGAGACACCTGAAAATCGAAAAAAAGCAGGAAAACCCGCACAGGCAGAACTGATATTGAATGCTTACAATGAAGGCAACAATGTCATTATCGAAGTTCAGGATGATGGTCAGGGGATCGATGCCGGTAAAATCGGCGCTGTTGCTGTAAAGCGTGGATTGATTGATGTGGAAACTCTGGATAAAATGACCGATGAACACATTCGTCAACTGATTTTCACCCCTGGTTTTTCCTCTGCAAAAACAGTCACCGACATTTCTGGACGTGGTGTGGGGATGGATGTTGTCCGACGAGAAATTGAAGCCATCAGCGGAACCATTCATTTACAAACCATCCCTGGAAAAATGACATCCGTTGGAATGCGCCTTCCCTTGACCCTGGCTGTGAGCAGAGGTCTGAATGTGGCGGTTAATAACGAACATTATTATCTTCCATTGGAATATATATCTGAAACGGTGAAAGTTCATGAAAGCCAGTTTCATACCCATCGGGGCGAACAAATGGTTTTGGTGAGAAACCAGATTTTACCGGTCAAAGCCCTGTCAGATACATTGCTGCTTCATTCTGAAACAACCTCAGATCATGAAGGCATGCGATCAATGGTTATCATGGATGTTATGGGACAAAAAAGTGCATTGATTGTGGATCGGTTTTTTCGTGAAGAAGAATATGTCATTAAAACCATCGAAGGCCCATTGGGAAAATTTTCAGAATTCATGGGAGCCACCATTACATCGGATGGCAATGTCATTTTGGTGCTTAACCCATTAAAACTTTAGTGAAATTAAGACTCGGCTCGAGTAAAAAACAGGAAAGAAAAATGTCAGATTCAACGTTTACAACCGATGAAACAACTTTACTGGTTCAAATGATTATCCATGATATGGATGCACCCTTGGCCGTTATCGAACGGTTGATGTCCCGCATTTGTATCGGTCGGTTTGATCCCAAAAACGAAACCCATTCGCGGTTGATTCGATCCTCCACTCTGGCTCTGGATCGCGTTCGAAAAATGCTCAGAGATATGCAAGATGTCATTTCTGGCCGATCCTTGCAGATAAAACTAGAAAATATCGAACTCAAAGACCTGGCCAAAGCCATTGTGCAGGAAATATCTCCCCTGATTGCAGCCGAAAGCCAACGAATAAAAACCATCTGTAGAGACAATAAAACGATCTCTACAGATCCCAATTTATTGAAACGTGTGGCCATCAATTTTTTAATGAACGCCATGTTTCACAATGAAAAAGGCAAATCCATTGAAATGATTCTGTTTGGACTGGGAGAAACCGGCTATGGCATAGATCGGAAGAGCAC
>PEAL01000398.1 GCA_002753725.1 Deltaproteobacteria bacterium | reverse complement strand
TGAACATTGCAATATGTCCCGCCCTTTCAGGGCTAAAACACCCTTATACCATTACCCAGGGCGTTGCCCTGGGCTGGTATTTAACGCCCTTACAGGGCTAAGAAAAAAGTGCAACTTTTTTTGTTTTGCACCCTAAGCCTGAGCAATTTAAATATCATTATTTTGGATCAAACGCTTTAAAAAAAAGCCTATTCAATTAATACATTAATGTCAATTGAAACCCGAATTTAATTCTTTCTCGTTAAAAAAAACACAACCAAATAATAACAAATATTTCCTTTCAACAGAGGAATATGCAACAAGCACAGTATTCAAATCCACTCATATATGAAGCGTTTGATCGTTTGGCCCAAATAAGTGCAGATAAAGTACGAATGGAAGCAGAATTAAGAGATAAAGCCATAAGAAATAGAATATCTGAACTTTCAGCGGCTATGGAAGAAGGTATAGAAAATAGACGAAAAGAAGGTGAAATAAATATGATTGAAAAACTAATCCATTCAGGAACGAAATGGCAGTTTATAGAAGAGGTTTTAGGGTATGATCAAAAACGCTTTAATCAATTAAAAAAATCTTATCAATATCAATCAAGCATAAATAATAGAATAAAAAAACATGACATGTAACCATTTCAAGTTTTTGGAGTCGTTAAATGTCAGCATCTTGAAAATAAAACACTCTCATTTGTTGCCCTTTTTGATTAAATCCAATAAACACAAAGCCTGTTCGGGGCCAGACAGCCTGTCTGATATTAAGATTCAGCAATTCACTTTCAGTAACAATATACATTCCAATACATGAACAATCTTTTTTATCAATAAAAAGCTGATTAAAATAATTTCTGGTTTCCAATGTAAAACGAACCGCAAGGCCCATACGCCGACACAAAGGATCAACCATTGTTCGAAAATAGTAGAAATAATTGTTCATGTTTTTGATAAAAATGCGTTTGACTGAGCAAACGCCAATAATAGCGTGTTTTATATTTCTGGCAATAAAAACAATCTGATGGCTTCTGGTTTCAGCTTCAGTTCTGGTTAAAGGAACATTGTTGGTTTTCCAAAATTGAATAACTTCTTCCTGAATTTCAGGCGTCATTTGTTTCCATACATTTTCGAGGATAAAATATTTATTGGGATCATTCATGGGAAGTATGTTTTTTTTTGTCTGATTGAAACCAAAAAGTATGATAAAATATCAACTTTTTTGGTTTCAATCAATGTATTGAAATAGCTCAACTGCGGACTGTTTCTTTCTCTCGTCTCATGCGTCTGATGCTTTCTTCTAAAATAAGCGCCATCAATATCAGAATGCCCCATTCATTAAGGGTTGGTACACTGGCAGTAAATGGATCTTTATTATATTGGGGTGCCCCTGCTAATATCGCCGTGTCAGGCGTGCTTTCCCATCCCCAGTCAATGATTGTTCCATAAGTTGGCGGATTTGGAGCTTCATAGTGAATCCAGCCATAGTGAGTATTGGCGTCTATCTTAAACTTAACGCCGACAAAACCGTTTTGCCCCACAAAATTACCATAATTTTTACCACTAGCATAAACGGCTAGGTAGTTAGGAATCTCAACAAAAGAATTATCAGGAGAAATTTGATGACCCGTTGATAACTTTTGAGGAATATTAGTGTTGGAATTTACTATTTCTCCTTTTAAAACGCTATTCCCTAATTGATATTTGAAAAAAAAATTTAAAATACCTGATGCGTCAGCATGTCGAAATGCAAAATCATTTACGCCATTTCCATCCATATCCAAAAAGTCCGTATCGGTGACTTGTACATTCTGGACACCACTGTATTGAGGTGCAGCATTTGCCTGGGTACACATTAACAACGTTCCACCGGCGGCCAGGGAATATGTGGCTAATTTTTTAGATAAGGATTCGATTTTATTTTTATTTTTAGTCATAAATGTTTCTCCTTTGAGATAATATTGCAAGATTGTTTATTAGAATCGAACTTTTAGTATATTATTCAATTTTAAATGTCAAAAGGTTTACTGTCAGATTACAAAATGCTACACTTTTGCAATTCTTTGACGATAAAGCTTTTTCGACACAACGTTGGCCATTTTGTCAACATCAAGTATCCCGCCCATAAATGTATTGAGATGATTTGCAGCGTCATAAGGTTTTTCAATGCACAATTGATGACTAATAAAATATACAGGTATTTTTACAATATTGCTCAAGAAGTCCTGAATATGTTCCAGTTGTTTCAAATAAGCTGATTTTAAGGCTTCTGATGACATGTCGGCCCCTTTTTTTTCGTTCTGCTTGAGCATGGCTTGCTGAGAAACAATAACCTCATCAAGATCGCGTATGATAAAAATAATTCGATACGATAGCTGTTGATTCATGTATTTCAATAATTGTGGAATAATTTTGATCCCTTTTCCTTTGGCTTTCTCTAAAAAACGATTATTTCTTGCAATTTGTTTTGAAGGTTCAAACTCAAAATATCCCTTTGGATTGTTGTGATCTTCAGGTCTTTTATTGTCAAAAAGAAGCGGTAAACCGCCTGCTTGAAGCATTTGCATGATCATGGATGTCCCTGAGCGAGGCAAGCCTGTAACAACAACAATTGTTTCAGATAGATGAGCCCTGGTAAAAGGCTTCTGTGGTAGATCATTCAATTCAAAAAAAGAAGATAACTCTTTACCCTGTCTTTCTGGTGGTTTCTGTATGTTTATTGAAAATGGAGCGTGTTTTATTTTTTCAATATGCTCGCGAGATTGAGCCGCTTCTTTAAGAAAGGTTTCTGCTTTTTGATGATCATTTTTATGTTTCATATAGATTGTTGCCATTAATTCATAGGCTTCTGGGAATTGTGGGTTTTGAGACAGGGCTGTTTCCAGGGCTTCAATGGCTGATTCGATACGTTCTAACTTATGAAGTGCTACTGCCAGCGTATAATGTGCTCGTGGGAAATAATATTGATAGCCAATGCCAGTCAAGGCCTTTTGAGCTGCACCTTCATACTCATTTTCAGAAAGAAAACACTGACTGAGTCCTAAAAAGGCCCCTGCATTATTGCTGTCAAGTTCTAATGTACGATTATAGCAGGATCGCGCTTTTTGTATCTGATTCAATTGATGATAACTGTTACCAATTTTCAGATAAAGATCGGGATTAATATATCCCATGTTCTCAGAACGTTGTAGATGAGTTAAGGCTTTTTTGTAGTTTTTTTCGGCAAATGAAATGGATCCTTCTAAATACTCTGCAACGGTGTCATTCATACCGCTTTTTCGTTGAAGTTGATATATTTTTTGCATAAGGTCTTTTGGAATGTCTTTTTGATTTTTATGCTGATACTCTTCCTGCAATTTTTCAAGCGCCTCTTTTGACTTTAGAACAGTTTGTTTTTTACGCTCTAAAAGATGATCAAAGGTTTTCCTTGCTCTGGAAATACGATTAATTGCAATATAGCAATCGATCAGTCTAAGTCCAAAGCGAGATTCATCTGGCCATTCTTCATAAAGAGGTTCCAATATTTTAATAGCCGCCATATGCATGTTTGTATCAATATACACTCTGGCAAGGTTATAATCCTGTTCCCTTATGGTTTCCTTGATAGCCGTTTGGGTATTCTCAGGTGGTTTTTCAATATATCCCAGATCCACGAGTTGATTCATAATCTGATTGGACAGAAACGGATCCAATTGTACTGTTGATGCATGCATTCTTGAATCCCCCGCTAGGTTGTCCCAACTGTCTATTGTCTTGATTGTTGGCGTCGTTTGAAAGGCATCCATAAGCGGTTTTCCATCCATATCTTCAGCAACAGGCAAATCAAATATTGACAAAATGGTGGGGCAGATATCCAATAAATTAGGCCCAAAAATAATGTCATCCGATTTAATCTGTGGGCCTTTCATAACCAAAATACCATATTTTCGATGTTGTGCCGCAGGCCCTGCAGGTTCTGATGGAATATGTCTGGGTCTTAATTGTCCGGATTGAAAACCATGATCTGAAATCAATATTATGGTGGTATCATCATTGGTTTCTTCAAGAAGTTGACCCAATAAAATATCATGAAAAATATACGCACTGTTAATGACATTCTGAAATATTTCAAAATCTTGTTTAGATACCCAGGGAAGCAATGGGGGATGGTAATTCATAAATCCATGAGAAAAATGATCAATGCCAACAAAATAAACGGCTGCAAAATCCCAGGGTTCATGATGCATGATCGCCACTGCGGCTTCTTTGATAGAACCACTTTCGCAAATGGTTTTTGCAATGGATTCCAGTCGATGATCATTTTCCTGATCGATCATGCCGATATTGGGAACAAAGGGTAAAATATGATTGGTACTCAGTTTTTGTGGATGCCATCGCAACACGCTCAAATTTTTTTCAATTCGTTTTGGATAAACCGAACCTTCAACCAGTGACCACTCCTTTTTAGGATCCAGTGCGGCATAAGGCCCTGGATAAAAGTTAGATACCATCACGCCATTGACAGGTTCTACTGGATGCGATGGCCACCAACCAATCACATGACATGAAAGATTATTTTGATTTAAGATATTCCATATGGCTTTTGTTTTTCTTGATAAATTACTGATAGGACGAATCCCCTGTCCATCAGGCCTGACTTCTGTAAAACCATATATGCCATGTTTATACGCTCTTTTACCAGTAGCAATGGATGTCCACAACATTGGCGACAATTCAGGGTAAAGCGTTGCCAGATCTCCAACCACACCATGATCAATCAAATGTTTTAAATTGGGCATTTTTCCGGTATCGATCAAAGGATTGATAACATCCCAGTCTGCACCATCCCATCCAATTAAGAGTAATTTTTTCATTTTATATATATTTTTTCCCCACTTTATGTTTTTCTTTGTATATTTAAAGCTTTAAAGCAATATACTTTACTCACTCATGAAAGACAGTGCGCGATATCCCACTAAAGATTTCCAATTTAGGAATCAAA